>DAIQND010000057.1:11534-12561 GCA_036788555.1 Solirubrobacteraceae bacterium
GGTGCTCGACTCCTTCGAGCGCGATCCGGTCACCGGCGAGTCGATGCTCGCCACCGCCGAGCGCGTGGCGGCCGAGCGCAGCTTCACCAAGGAGCAGCTCGACGCGATCACCGTCCGCCGCTATCAGCAGTACGAGGAGGCGCTGGCCGACGACCGCGGGTTCCAGCGCCGGTGGATGATCCCGATCACGGTCCGCACCGGGCGCCGCGCCACCGAGATCGACTCGGATCAGGGCGTGCGGCCGGTGACCGATGAGGGCCTTGCCGCCCTACGGCCGGTGCGCGAGGATGGCGTGGTCAGCTACGGAAGCCAGACCCATCCCGCCGACGGGACCGCCGGGATGATCATCACGACGGTCGAGCAGGCGCGCGAGCTCGGCGTCGAGGGGCCCTTCGCCCGGATACTGGCCTCCGGCTTTGCCCGTGTGGCGCCAGGGACGATGCCCAAGGCCCCGGTGCCGGCCGCCCGAGCCGCCCTCGACGACGCCGGCCTGCACTTCTCGGATATCGCGATCGTCAAGACCCACAACCCGTTCGCGGTCAACGACCTGTGGTTCGCGGCCGAGACCGGCGTCGACGCCGAGCGGCTGAACCCCTACGGCTGCAGCCTGATCTACGGCCACCCCCAGGGACCGACCGGCGCCCGCGGGCTCATCGAGCTGATCCACGCGCTGGCCGAGCGCGGCGGCGGCCGTGGCCTGTTCACCGGCTGCGCCGCCGGCGACAGCGGCGCGGCGCTGGTCGTGGAGGTCGCCTAGCCGAGGCCGGCGCTCAGCCTCGACCGGCGCCGAGCAGTCGAACCGACGCGCTCACCACGATCACGAGCGGCAGCAGCTGGACTGCCGGCAGCCATGACCTTGCGTGTGCGATCAGCGCGACCGCGGCTGCCGCTCCCGCCACCGCCGCAAGCAGGATGCGCAGACTCCGTCCCTCCTGGGGGCCCCAGCGGCGGATGACGAGCGCCTCGAGCAGGCCGGTCAGCGTGCTCGTCAGGTAGGTGGTCGACATCTGTCCAAGCCGCCTGACCG
>DAIQND010000058.1:0-3471 GCA_036788555.1 Solirubrobacteraceae bacterium
AGGACCGGGTGGTGGTGATCTCTGAGGGGATCAATCGGGCGGTGGCCCCCGAGATCTCAGAGCTGCTGGGGATCACCACGCTGGTATGCACGCCTCTGAGCGCCGCCGGCCGGGCCTACGGCGTGATCTGCGCCGACCGGGGCGGGGGGAAGTTCGAGCTCTCCGACGGAGAGCGCCATCTGCTGTGGACGCTCGGCAAGACGGCGGCGCTGGTGGCCGCGGCACGGAACGTCACCCGCCAGCAGGAGCGGACGCGGCGGCTGTCCGACCGCCTCGAGCTCGCCCGCGAGGTGCACGAGCGGGTGCTGCAGCGCCTGTTCGGGGTCTCGCTGGCGCTGAGCGCCGAGCAGCCGCTCGGCGCCGAGCAGCGCGATCGCTGCCTGGTGGAGATGCGTGAGGCGCTGGGGGACCTGCGCCGGGCGCTCGAGCGACCGCTGGCCGCGCTCCCGCCCGAGACCGGTACCACCCTAGCGGCCGAGCTCGAGCGGGTGCGGCGCTCGCCGGGGATGAAAGTCGACGTGGACTGGCGCGGGGACTTCACCGTGCCCGCCGACCTGGAGCCGCTTGCCCAGTCGGTGCTGGCCGAGGCGCTGCGCAACATCGCCAAGCACGCGCGACCCTCACGCGTGGAGGTCCTGGTGGGTCGCGATGCCGACACGTTCACGCTCGAGGTCCGAAACGACGGGACCGACCAGGCATCGCATCCCCCGGCCGGCGGCTCCGGGATGGGGCTGCGGCTGGCCGCCTTCGAGGCGCTCCAGCATGGGGGGGTGGTCGAGTCCGGGCCCGCCGAGCCGGGGTCGTGGCGGGTGCGGCTGGTGGTCCGCCTCGAGCAGGTGAAGCAGTGAGCGCCGCCGCGCCGACCCGGCTCGCGCCCGCGGCCCGCCGCCTGCGGGTGCTGGTGGTGGATGACCACGACGTCGTCCACTGGGGCTTCCGGGTGCTGCTGACCGAGCAGCCGTGGGTCGAGCGCTGCCTGGCGGCCCGCACGTCCGCCGAGGCGCTCGAGCTCACGGCCACGCTGCGCCCGCACGTGGCCCTGGTCGACCTGTTCCTGGCCCATGAGTCGGGGGCCGAGCTCTGCCAGGCGATCCGCCAAGCCTCGCCGGAGACGCGCGTGCTCCTGATCTCGGGCGCCGGCCGGATGGCTCCCGCAGCCGCGCGAGCAGCCGGAGCGTCAGGCTTCATCTCCAAGGAATGGGATGCGCGCGAGGTGGTCGCCGCCGTCCGGACGGTCGGCTTCGGAATGACGATGTTCACGCCCAAGGCCGACCAGCCCGACCCGCTGCTGAGCGAGCGCGAACGCGAGGTCCTGGACCTGATCGGGGCCGGCTCGACCAACAAGGAGATCGCAGGGCAGCTGTTCCTCTCGCCCCATACGGTCAAGGAGCACACCAGCGCGCTTTACCGCAAGCTCGGCGCGCGCAACCGCGCCGAGGCGGTGCAGCGGGCGCAGCGGATCGGGCTGCTGGGATAGACCGCGTCAGTGGGGGCGCATGACGCGCTCCATCACCGGCAGCTTCAGCGCGTGGGGCACGTATCGCGCGGCCAGCATCGCCGCGCGCATCGGCAGGCCGGGGACGACAACCCGCTGTCCGTGGTCAAGCCCCTCGATGCCGGCGCGGGCCACCTCGCGGGCCGACGGCCGCCCCAGCGTCGGAAATGCCTTCTCAAACGACTGCCCCCCGGCCTGCCAGCCGGCCTGGTCCCAGAACTCGGTCTCGACGGGGCCGGGAGCCAGTGCGGTGACCGTGACGCCCTGGGCGGCCACCTCCTGGTGGAGCGCCTCTGAGAAGGTCAGCACGTAGGCCTTGGCCGCCGAATAGCCGGCCGCGTAGGGGAGGGGCTGCATGGCCGCGGTCGAGGCGACGTTGAGGATCGCGCCGCGGCGGCGCTCGACCATCCCCGGCAGAAAGCTCGAGGTGAGAGCGACCACCGCCTCGACCAGCACCCGCACCTGCTCGAGCTCGCGCGCGGGATCTGACTGGGAGAAAGCGCCGCCGGTGGCAAACCCTGCGTTGTTGACCAGGATGTCGACGTCGAGGCCGAGCTCGGTCAGCCGCGCCTGGATACGTGAGCGGGAGGCCGGCTTGGCCAGGTCGGCGGCGATCGTCTCGGCGCGCACGCCGAATTCGTCCTGGAGCTCGTCGGCGAGCGCCTCGAGGCGCTCCTTGCGCCGGGCGACCAGCGCGACGCCGTGACCGCGGCGCGCGAGCTCGCGCGCGACCTCGGCGCCGATCCCGCTCGAGGCGCCGGTGACCAGCGCGACCGATCTGGAGCTTGGCTGCGGCAGGGACACGTGGCGCCCAAGCCTACCCTCCCCCCGATTGGGGGGATGTCAATACCGGGGGTGTATCCGCCGACCCGCGCGCGCGTAGTGGATGGTGATGACCGAAATTCTTCCGCGCGAGCGACCCGCTCCGCTGGCGGGCGGGCCCGTTCCGCAAACCATCCGGGCCGCGCCCTACTCGGTCGCCGTGGAGGTTCCCGAGAATCGGCTGAGCAGCGCCGAGCTGGGCGCCCGGCTCGGACTTGCCGAGGAGTGGATCGTTTCGCGGACCGGCGTGCGGGAACGTCCGGTCGCGGCCCCGGACGAGAGGCTGGCCGACTTCGCCGCCCGGGTCGGCTCCGCCGCCCTCGAGCGCGCCGGTGTCGAGCCCGCCGAGGTCGACCTGGTGATCGCGGCCACCATGACCCAGGATGAGCTCACCCCGAACACGGCGCCACTGGTAGCCCACGCGATCGGCGCCCATCGCGCCGGGGCGTTCGACGTCGGGGCGGCCTGCACGGCGTGGCTCTCCGGCGCCGCGATCGCCGCCTCCCAGATCGAGACCGGCCGCAGCCGCTGGGTGCTGGTGATCGGCGCCGACTTCATCAGCCGGATCGTCAACTGGGAGGACAAGCGCAGCGCACCGCTGTTTGCCGACGGTGCCGGCGCGGTGGTGTTCGGCCCCGCCACAAGCGAGTACGGCGCGGTGGGGCCGATCGTGCTGGGGGCGGATGGATCGGCCGCCGGCCAGGCGATCCTGATCAACCACTCCGATCGCAAGATCCAGCTTCAGGGACCCGAGGTCTATCGCCATGCGGTCGCCCGGATGGCTGAGTCGACGCTGGCCGCGGTGAAGCGCGCCGGGCTGACGCTCGAGGACATCGACCTGTTCGCCTTTCACCAGGCCAACGCCCGCATCACCCGCGCGCTGGCCGAGCGCCTCGGGCTCGAGCCCGAGCGCGTGGTCGATTGCATCGAGCACCTCGGCAACTCCTCGGCGGCGACGCTGCCGCTGGCGCTGGCCGCCGCCGAGCGTGACGGCCGGCTGAGGCCGGGCACTCGGGTGGCGCTCGGGGCGTTCGGAGGGGGTTTCACCTGGGGAGGTGGCGTGATCGAATGGGGGGGTGGGCGCGATGCCTGACCGCGAGGGGTGTGCGCTGGTGACCGGGGCCTCGCGCGGGATCGGTGCCGCGATCGCTCGC
>DAIQND010000058.1:3481-12494 GCA_036788555.1 Solirubrobacteraceae bacterium
GAGACGGCGGGCCGGTGGGCGTCAACTACCGGAGTGACCGCGCCGGTGCCGAGGCCGTGGTGGCTGCGATCGAGAGCGAGGGCGGCCGCGCCCTGGCACTGGAGGGAGATGTGGCCGCCCGCCACGCGCCGGATCAGCTGTTCGACGCGCTCGAAGCGCATTACGGCACCCGCGTCCTGGCTCTGGTCAACAACGCCGGGATCAACCGCGACGACCTCACCCCATCGCTGCGCGACGAGGACTGGACGGCGGTGATCGAGACCAACCTGACCGCGGCCTTCCGGCTGACCCGCCGCGCGCTGGGGCCGATGCTGCGGGCGCGGACGGGCAGGATCGTGAACATCGCTTCGGTGGCGGCGCTGCGCGCCAACCCCGGGCAGCCGAACTATGCCGCCGCCAAGGCGGGCCTGATCGCCCTCACCAAGACCGCGGCGGTGGAGGTGGCGCGCCGGGGCATCACCGTCAACGCGGTCGCGCCGGGACTGATCGAAACCGAGATGACGTCCGGCCTGGGCAGCGACCTGCTCGGCGCCGTGCCGGCGCGGCGGATGGGCTCACCGGACGAGGTCGCCGCGTGCGTGCGCTTTCTGACCTCGGACGAGGCGAGCTATGTCACCGGGGCAGTATTGACTGTCGACGGAGGACTTGCGGCTTGACCGCGCGCATTCCCAGCCAAGCGAAAGGAGAACCATGCCAGCAGTAACCACCGAGCAGGTCGAGACCCGGGTAGTCGAGGCGCTCGCCAGCTTCGGAGCCGAGGCGGATCAGATCACCCGCGACTCGACCTTTGAGGAGCTCGATATCGACTCGCTCGATCTGGTCGAGCTTGCGCAGATCGTGGAGGACGAATACGGCGTCGTGCTCAAGGGCGACGACATGAAGGAGCTCCAGACCGTGGGCGACGCGGTCGACCTGATCGTCAGCCGCGCGGACGCCTGAGAGGGCATGAAGCGACGGGTCGTCATCACCGGAATCGGTGCCGTCACTCCCCTGGGGATCGGCGCCCGCACCCTGCACGAGCGCTGGGCTGCCGGCGAGTGCGGGATCGTCGATGGCGTCGGCGCCTGCAGCGACTTCGAGCCCAGCGACTTCCTCTCGGTCAAGGAGGCGCGGCGCCTGGACCGCTTCTCGCAGTTGGCGATGGTCGCGGCCCACGAAGCGCTCGCTCAAGCGGGCTGGGCGGCCGAGCCGCCCTACGACCCGCTGCGGATCGGCTGCGTGATCGCCACCGGGATCGGCGGGATCCACACGATCGAGTCCCAGCACGACGTCCTGCGTGAGCGGGGAGCGAGGATGATCTCGCCGCTCGGGATCCCTCAGTTCATGCCCAACGCCGCAGCCGCCGCGGTGAGCATGAAGTACGGCCTGCAGGGCCAATCGTTCGGGGTCGTGTCGGCCTGCTCAGGCGGGGCGCATGCGATCGGCTCCGCGCTGCGGATGATCCAGTACGGCGACGCCGACGGCGCGGTGGCCGGCGGCTCGGAGGCCGCGCTCACCGCCTTCGGGCTGAGCTCGTTCACCGCGATGCAGGCGCTGTCCCCGACCGGGATCTCGCGTCCGTTCGACGCCCGCCGCGACGGGTTCATCATGGGCGAGGGGGCCGGCATCCTGGTGCTGGAGGAGGCCTCGGCCGCGCAGGCGCGCGGCGCGAGGATCCTCGGCGAGGTCGCGGGATACGGCTCGACGTCGGACGCCTACCACCTGACCGCGCCAGAGCCGGGCGGCGGCCCGGCGGCCCGGGCGATCGAGCTGGCGCTGCGCGATGCCGGGATCGATGCCGCCGGCATCGACTACGTCAACGCCCACGGGACCTCCACTCAGCTCAACGACGCCGCCGAGACCGCAGCGCTCAAGCGGGCGCTCGGCGAGCCGCAGGCCAAGCGGATCCCGGTGTCCTCCACCAAGTCGACGACGGGGCACCTCCTGGGTGCGGCGGGGGCGGTGGAGGCGGTGGCCACGGTCGAGACGCTGCGCACGCGGGTGATTCCGCCGACGCTCGGATACGAGGTGCCCGATCCCGAGCTCGACCTCGACTTCGTCCCCGGCGAGGCGCGGCCGCTGATCCTCTCAAACGGCCATCCGCCGGCGGCGATCTCCAACTCGTTCGCCTTCGGCGGACACAACGTGACCCTCGTGCTGCGGGGGGCGCAGTGAGCCTCACCGCGGTCAGGGAGCCGCGCGTCGGGCTGAGCCCGCGCGAGCGCCTGGAGGCGTTGTGCGATCCCGGGAGCATCGAGGTGCTGCGCTCGCGCGTGGTTTCCGGCCGGCTGGGTGGGCGCGCGCGGCCGGGCGACGGCGTGGTCGGCGCCACCGGCACGGTCGACGGCCGCCCGATTGCCTGCTATGCGGAGGACGGCTCGTTCCTCGGCGGCTCGCTGGGCGAACGCCACGCCGACACGATCGTGCGCCTGCTCGAGCTGGCGGGACGGGCGCGGATCCCCGTCGTCGGGTTCGTGGAGTCAGGCGGGGCGCGGATCCAGGAGGGAACGGCGGCGCTCGGCGGCTACGGCCGGATCTTCCGCGAGACGGTCGCGCTGACCGGCGTGGTGCCCCAGATCTCGGTGGTCTCCGGGGCTTCGGCGGGCGGCGGGGCCTACTCACCCGCGCTCACCGACCTGATCCTCATGACCGAGGACGCGGCGATGTTCCTCACGGGGCCGGGCATCGTGCGCGAGGCGCTCGGCGAGGAGGTGGACGCCGCTTCGCTCGGCGGGCCGCGCGTCCATGACCGCAACGGCGTCTGTCACCTGGTCGTCGCCGACGAGCTCGAGGCGGCGGCCAGGGTTCGTCAACTGCTCTCCTATCTGCCCTCGGCGACGGGCGAGGCGCCGCCGTTGGCCGAACCCGCCGATCCCGAGCTGCCGGATCCCGGCGCGCTGGTCCCGGCCGAGCCGCGACGGGTCTACGACGTCCGCGACCCGCTGCGCGCGGTGCTCGACGATGGGTCGCTGCTCGAGCTCTGGCCCCGGTGGGCGCGCAACGTCGTGACCGCGCTGGCGCGGCTGGAGGGCCAGCCGGTGGCGATCGTGGCCAACCAGCCCCACCACCTGGGCGGTGTGCTCGACGCCACCGCCTCGGAGAAGGCCGCCCGGTTCATCGGCTTCTGCGATTCGTTCGGCCTGCCACTGATCGCGGTGGTCGACACCCCGGGGTTCATGCCGGGCACCCGGCAGGAGCGGCTCGGGGTGATCCGCCAGGGCGCCTCGCTGGTGCGGGCGTTCGCCTCGGCACGGGTGCCGAAGCTGACCGTGGTGCTGCGCAAGGCCTACGGAGGCGCCTACATCACGATGAACTCGCGCGATCTCGGAGCCGACCTGGTGCTGGCCTGGCCCCAGGCCGAGCTCGGAATCATGAGCGCCCGCGCGGCCGTGGGCATCGTCTTCCGTCGTGAGCTCCAGGCGGCGAGCGACCCGGAGGCCGAGCGGGTCCGGCTGGCCGACCTCTACGCCGACCAGCACCTGAGCGCCGAGGCGGCGGCCCAGGGTGGGTTCGTCGATGAGGTCGTCGACCCGGCCGACACGCGCCGGCGTCTGTCGGCGGCGCTGCGGGGTCTGGCGAGGGCGCGCGCGTGATCCTGGCCGGCAAGCGGCTGCTGATCACCGGCGTCATCACCAAGGACTCGATCGCTTTCCACGCCGCCGAGCAGGCCCAGCGCGAGGGCGCCGAAGTGCTGCTGACCAGCTTCGGCCGGGTGCGGCGGATGACCGAGCGCGCGGCCAAGCGTCTGCCCGAGCCCGCCGAGGTGCTCGAACTCGACGTCAACCGCCCGGAGGACCTCGCCGCCCTGCCGCAGGCGCTGCGCGAGCGCTGGGATGGGGTGGACGGGATCCTGCATGCGATCGCCTACGCCCCCGAGGACGCGATCGGCGGGCGGTTCATGACCGCCTCGGCCGAAAGCGCCGGCCAGGCGTTTCAGACCAGCGCGTACTCGCTGAAGGCGCTGGCGGCGGCACTCGCTCCGACGATGCCCGCCGGCGCGGGCATCGTCGGGCTCGACTTCGATGCCCGTTTGGCCTGGCCGATCTACGACTGGATGGGGGTGGCCAAGGCCGCGCTCGAAGCGGTGTCGCGCTACCTGGCCCGCGACCTCGGGCCGTACGGGATCCGCGTGAACCTGGTCTCGGCCGGCCCGCTCGGAACGGTCGCCGCCCGTGGGATCCCCGGATTCGAGCGGCTGGCCGAGCTGTGGCCGCGCCAAGCGCCGCTCGGCTGGGACATCGCAGACCCCTCGCCGGTGGCCAGCGCGATCTGCTTTCTGCTCTCCGACTACGCCCGCGCGATCACCGGCGAGATCCTCCACGTCGACGGCGGGTTTCACGCCGTCGGGGCGCCGAGCGAGCTCTAGCGTGTCCCACTGGGGGCGCGCGAGGTCCGGCATCCGGCACCGGCGCGGCTAGCGGAACAGGTCCTGAGCGGCCTCGCGCAGCAGCGCCTGGGCGCCCGGGCCGTCATCGGCAGTGACGTGGCGCCCGGCACCGGAGATCACCACAACCGGCTGGGCGAGATCCTTGCCTCGGGCCAGGTCGGCCGCGGCCGCCAGCTCGTCTGCCGCGGCGATCCAGGTTGCCCTGAGCTCACGGCCGTTCGCGTCCAGGCGACCGCGCCAGTCCTCGAGGGGCCGAAGCCCCGCGCAGCCGATCGCCACGTCAGCTTGGCCGTTTCGCCAGGCGCGCCCGAAGGAATCGGTGATGACGATCGCCGGTGCTACGCCTGTGTGGTCACGGATCTGCCGGCGCAGACGGCGCGCCGAGGCGTCGGGCTCCCGCGGCAGCGTCACCACCCGGTCAGCTCCGGGGACGTTGGAGGCGTCGACGCCGGCGTTGGCGCAGACGAACCCGTGGTGGGTCACGCAGATCAGCACCCCCCGGCTGGCGCGTAGCACCTCGCGCGATTCACCCAGGATCACCTCGACCAGGCGCGGATCCTTGTCGAGCTCGGCTCCCAGCTCGAGGGCGCGCTCGGACGGCCTGACATCGCTCAGCGAGGTGATCCGGCCCTCGGCCTTCGAGACGACCTTGTGGGCGATCACGATCACGTCTGCCGCCGCGAGCGGCTCGGCGAGCGCCTCGGCGACCAGCGCCGCCAGGTCCATGCCGGGCACCACCTCCGGCAGCCCGTCCAGCGCGCGTGCGCTGAGCCTCACCTGAGCGCTGCCAGCCAGCCGCGCGTGTGGCTCGCGACGCCGTTGGCAGGTTCCAGCAGCGCCTCCAGCGCCTCGAGATCCTCCGGCGTGTCCACGTCGGTGGCCAGCGAAGCGACGTCCGCCACCTCGCCACGGACACCCGCGGCTCTCGCGTGCGCCAGGTGACGTTGGCAGCTGCCGGGGCCGAAGGACGGTGTGAGTGCGGTCGGCGGCGCCAGCAGCAGTGCGTTCGTGCCGGTGCCGTGCCGATCGGGGATGATCAGCGCGGATGGCGGCGGCGCAGGGCGAGCCAGCAGCGCATCCAGCTCGAGCGGGTCCAGCGCCGGACAGTCGCCCGGGACCAGCAGCACGCGGTCGGCTCCGGCGTGGAGCGCGGCCTCGATTCCGAGCTGGGCCGCCGCGTTATGTCCGCGCTCGGCGTCTCGGACGAACGGCACGCCGCGGACCGCCGCGATCTCGGCCGCCCCCGGGCCTGCGGCCACCACCAGCACCTGATCGATCCGGGTGCTGCGGAGCAGCGTGTCGAGCACATCGCGGAACATGGCCTGCGCGAGCGCCCGGCGCTGCTCGGGCGCGAGGCCGCGGCCCAGGCGCTGCTTGGCGTTGGCGGTGCCTTTGACCGGCAGGATGGCGGTGGTTGACACTGGCGCGAACGCTACTCAGTCTGTTTCGCGCGGCGCAGCGCATCGGCGAAGTCGAGTGCCTCGCTCGCCACCCGCGCCCTCGCCGCCGCGGTGTCCATCAGCACGTCGGTCGCGAGCACCGGAACCAGCTCGGTGGGCTCGTCGGCCACCAGCCCGTCGATCAGCTCGGCGTACAGGGTGGCGATGCCGAGGCTGCTGAGCGGTTGTCCTGTCCATTGCACGAACGGCTCCGTCGGCCCCTTGAGGACGCTGCCCTTGACGAGCGGGCTGACCGCGATCACTGGCGCGCTGGTCCGCTCAAGCGCCTGGCGCAGGTCACGCAGAGCGAGGATCGGCCCGATTGAGATCACGGGGTTGGAGGGGCCGATGACGATGGCCCGCGCCGTCTCGATCGCCTCCAGAACCTCCGGCGTCGCCGCTGCCGCGTCCGAGCCGCGGAAGTCGACTGCATCGATCGGCCCCTCGCCGCGGCGCCGGATCAGAAATTCCTGGAGCCCCCACGAGCTGCCGTGCGCCATCACCCTGGTCCGCACGGGATGGTCGCTCATCGGAAGCACCCGCGCGGTCGTGCCGAGCTTGCTCGCGATTGCCGCCTGTGCCTCGGTCAACCGTCCACCTTCAGCCAGCCGCCGCGCGCGCTCGATGCCGATCGCGAGGTCGCGGTCGCCCAGGTTGAACCACACCTCGGTTCCCAGCTGCCGCAGGCCGTCCATCGTGTGAAACGTGTCGCCGGCCAGCCCCCAGCCACGCTCGTCGATCGCGTCAGCCAGCCAGAAGGTGATGAGGTCGGGATCGGGCGAGACGTAGGCGCCGTAGATCTCGATGTCATCGCCGGTGTTGGCGATCACCACGAGCTCCTCGCCACCCACCGCGTCGAGCATGCCGCGCGCCAGCTTGGCGCCGCCGGTGCCACCGGCCAGCACCACCACGGGGTGGCTCATAGGCCGGTGATCTTGATCCCGGCCCTGACCTTGTGGCGGACGTTGATCGAGATGATCAGCGGCGTCAGCTGCTCGGTGATGCGGGCCATCTCGAGTGGCCCGCAGTCGACCGGCCGCAGCCCCTCGATCCGCCTGACCGCCTCCGCGAGCTGCTCCTTGTCGGCGCGCCGGTCGCCGCAGATCAGCACGTCCTCATCGAGCCGGTGCTCGAGGTCGGAGAGCAGCGCGGCGCTCACGGTATGAAACGCCGAGATCACCCTGACCCCGTCGGGCGCCATCTCCTGCGCCTGCTGGGCCGCCGAGCCCTGCCAGACGCCGAGCGTTCGCGTCGCCTTCCCGCTCACCGCGGCCGCCAGCGGCACCGTCGCGTCGACCAGCAGCTGACCCTCGCGCAGCGCGCCTTTGAGGTTGGTGAGCGTCTCTGACTGGCTGCGGAACGGGACGCTCAGGATCACCAGCTCCGCCTCCTTGACCGCGTCGGCGTTCTCGAGCCCGATCGCGGTTGCTCCCGTCACCGCCTGCCCCACACGGTCGGCCGCCTCACGCGCGCGCCCAGCGTCACGGGAGCCGATCACCACCGGAATCTCCGCGCGGGCGAACCGGAGTGCCAGGCCGAAGCCGAGTGCCCCGGTCGCGCCGACGATGCAGATGGGCGGTGACATGCGCGGGGGCAGTGTATGGTTCTCGGCGAATGGGGGATTCGCTCGAGGTGGGGATCGAGAACTTGCTCGAGTTCACGGTTGACGGCGGCCTTCTGACTGACGTCGGAGGTACGTTGGGCTTCGAGGTCCTCTCGACGCCGGCGATGATCGCGATGATGGAGCACACCGCTTCGGAGCTTGTCTATCCGCGGCTTCCGGACGGCAAGGCGACGGTGGGGTTCGAGGTCTGCGTCAAGCACGTGGGCGGCGCCCCCAAGGGAACCCAATGCACGGCCAAGGCGCGTCTGGATGAGATCGTCGATGGCCGCAAGCTTCGCTTTGCCGTCGAGGTGACGGCGGCCGACGGCCGCACGATCGGAGTCGGGACGCATGAGCGCCGGATGGTCGATGGCGCGCCGAGGCCCGGGTCGTGAGCATCCCGCGGCGGATTTCCGTTGCCGCAGGCGGAATGCTGTCGTTGGTGGCGCTGCTCGCCGTCCTCGGCGCCACCGCCTTCGCCAGCGGACCCTCCGCGGTCGCCTGCCGTGCATTTCCCGGCTCTCCAGCCGCCACCGGCTCCCAGCAACCATTTCAGATTCGCTCGGCGGCGCTGTGCCAGGACGGCCAGCAGCTCCGGCTGCGGATCGCGCTTGCCGAGCCGTTCTCGGCGGCGGCGCTGCCCCGCCAGCAGCGATCGCTCTGCCTGCTGATCGAACGGGTGGCCACGGGGGTCGTGTGGGGGCAGGTCTGTGTGACCGGACCCGCGCGCCGTTCCTACACCGCGCGCCTCGTCTACACGCCCCTCAGCGGCCAGCGCACCGGGCGCCCGCAGGTGATCTCCGCCGAGGTCACCCGTCCGACCTCCTCAGCGCTCGATGCGACCTTCCTCCCGGCGGCGGTCAACCTGCGCTACGGGCCGATCCGCTGGCAGGTCGCCAGCACGCTCAGCGCTGCGAGATGCGGGTCCGGTGGCGCAAGCGGGTCCAGCCCCGGAAGCGGGTCCAGCCCCGGAAGCGGCTCCGGCCCCGGAAGCGGGTCCGGCCCCGGAAGCGGCTGCGAGATCCTCCTCCCCGCCAGGCCGAGCCTCCTGAAGCTTCACACGCCGGTGCTGATCGGCTGCGCGGCCAGCGGGCCTTCGCGCGTATCCCAAGGCCCCTCGTCGCTGCACGAGATCGCGCTGACCTTCGACGACGGTCCCTGGCCGGCGCCGCCGAGTGCCGAGTTCCTCTCGCTGCTCGAACGCGAGCACGTGCCGGCGACCTTCTTCGAGATCGGCGACCAGATCCCGAGATACGACCCGCGCGGCGTCCTTCAGCGCCGAATGCTCGCCGACGGCGACATGATCGGAGACCACACCTGGAATCACCCCGTGATGACGGGGCTGTCTGTCCGCGCGCAGCGCGCCGAATTGGTCCAGACGATCGACGTGATCCACCGGGACACCGGATTCACGCCCTGCCTCTGGCGGCCGCCGTACGGAGCCGTCAACGGGCCGCTTATATCGATGGCCCGCTCGCTCGGACTTCTGACGATCATGTGGAATGTCGACCCGCGCGACTGGTCGCTACCGGGCACTGGCGCGATCTACTCAAATGTCGTTGCCAACGCCCACAACGGCTCGATCGTGCTCCAGCACTTCGGGGG
>DAIQND010000059.1:0-3780 GCA_036788555.1 Solirubrobacteraceae bacterium
CCCCGTGCAGGTGCACCTGATTCGCTCCTACCCCCACACCCCGCCGATCTACACCGGGTTCACCGGCAGCACCCAGCTGCTGAGCGGTGGCGATGTGCTCGTCGACTGGGCCAACATCCCGCAGATCACCGAGTTCAGCCAGGGCGGACAGGTGAAGATGGACCTGTCGCTGTCGAACTGGTCCTACCGCGGGCTGCGGTTTGCCTGGGACGGGCAGCCGACGCAGCCGCCGGCGATCGCCGCCCAGCGATCCGGCAGCGGCACAACCGTGTGGGCGTCGTGGAACGGGTCGACCGACGTCGCTGCGTGGCGGGTCCTCGGCGGAGCGGGAGCCTCGCATCTCGCGCCGGCCGGAGCCCCGGCGCCGAAGAAAGGATTTGAGACGACGATCTCCCTCAGCGGTCAGTACAGGACCCTGGAAGTCCAGGCGCTGGGCGCGAACGGGGCCGTGTTGGCCACCTCAAACCCGATCTCCGGCTGACCGGCTGTCAGGCCGCTAGGCGGCGGCGTGCCTTCTGCACCGAGGGAAGCGCACCCTTGGCCTTGGCCAGCGGCCGAGCCCGCAGGTCGACGCTCGCCGGCTTGGCGCTGATGGTGATCTCCTCGCCGGTGGCGGGGTTGCGGCCCTTGCGGGCCTTGGTCGCCGGCTTGAGGCGAACGGTGAGCTGGACCAGCCCGCCGAGGCGCACCTTCTCGGCGTTGCCGAGCTGTTCGAGCACCACGTCTTCGAGCGCCGCAAGCGCGCGCTTGGCGTCGTTCTTTGAGAGGTCTGCGCGCTCCGCGATCGCGCTGACGAGCTGGTTCTGCGTCATGGCCATGAAACCCTCCTGGATCGAAGTCGGGAAGCGGCGCGGGATTCAAGCAAGTCCGGCGGCGGGACCGCGGTCATTCCCACTCGATCGTCCCGGGCGGCTTCGAGGTGATGTCCAGCACCACCCGTCCCACCGGCCGGATCTCGTTGATCATCCGGCTGGCGATCTGCTCGAGCAGGTCGTAGGGCAGGCGCGCCCAGTCGGCGGTCATCGCGTCGTCGGAGGTCACCGCGCGGATCACGATCACGTTGCCGTACGTGCGCGCGTCGCCCTGCACACCGACCGTGCGGATATCCGGCAGCACGCAGAACGACTGCCAGAGCTCGCGATAGAGCCCGGCCTTGCGGATCTCCTCCTGGAGGATTGCGTCGGCCTCGCGGAGAGTCTCGAGCCGCTCCCGCGTGGCCTCGCCGCCGACGATCCGGATCGCCAGTCCCGGCCCCGGGAACGGCTGACGCCAGACTAGCCGCTCGGGCAGGCCGAGCTCGGCGCCCACCGCCCGCACCTCGTCCTTGAACAGCGCCCGCAGCGGCTCAACCAGGTCAAACCGCAGGTCGTCGGGCAGGCCGCCGACGTTGTGGTGGGACTTGATCGTGGCGGCACCGGTGCCGCCGCCTGACTCGATCACGTCGGAGTACAGCGTGCCCTGCACCAGGAACTCGACGTCCTCAAGCTTGGTCGCCTCCTCCTCGAAGACGCGGATGAACTCGCTGCCGATCCGCTTGCGCTTCTCCTCGGGGTCGGTGATCCCCTTCAGCCGCCCCAGGAAGCGCTCCGAGGCGTCGACCGCGACGAGCGGGACGTGAAAATGATCACGGAAGGCGGCGATCACCTGAGCGCCTTCGTCCTTGCGCATGAATCCGTGGTCGACGAACACGCAGGTCAGCCGATCGCCGATCGCCCGGTGCACGAGCAGCGCGGCGACGCTCGAGTCGATGCCGCCCGACAGTCCGCAGATCGCCCGCCGATCCCCCACCTGGGCCCGAATCCGCTCGATCTGCTCGTCGATCACCGAGGCGGGGCTCCAGCTGCACTCGCACCCGCAGCTGTCCTGCAGAAAGTTCCGCAGCACCTGCTGGCCATAGGGCGTGTGCGCCACCTCGGGGTGAAACTGGATCCCGTACACCTCGCGTCCACGCGACTCGAACGCCGCCACCGGCGAGGCGGACGAGGAGGCGAGCGCGGTGAATCCGGCGGGTGGCGCGAACACCGTGTCGCGGTGAGACATCCAGCAGGTCTGCTCGGATGGAGTCCCGGCCAGCAGCCGGCCGGGCTCGCGCACCCTCAGCTGCGAGCGCCCGAACTCCCCCGCCGCGGCCCCCTCCACGCGGCCGCCCAGCTCCCGGGCCAGGAGCTGCATCCCGTAGCAGATCCCCAGCACCGGGATCCCCAGCTCGAGCAGCTCCGGGTCAAGCGGCGGCGCCCCCTCGGCGTACACCGAAGCCGGCCCGCCGGAGAGGATCAGCCCCTTCGGCTGGCGGCGACGCACCTCGGCCGCTCCGACGTGGTGGGGTAGCAGCTCGGAGAAGACGCCGCACTCGCGCACGCGCCGCGCGATCAGCTGCGAGTACTGGCCACCGAAGTCGAGGACGACGACCTCTTCGGTCGCCGCTGCGCGCGCGGCGCGAGTCTCCGGAGTCTCGACCGCCGAGCCGGCAGGCGCCGCTTTAGTCGCCGACACCGACCGGCGCTGCCTCGCCGCGGGCTCCCATCCCGACCCCCTGCTCGCGCTGAAGCTGCTTGCCCTCGGTCTGCAGGGCCGGCGCCACCGCCAGCTCGGCCCGGTTGAACTCCGCGATGTCGTGGTAGCCGCAGGTCGCCATCGAGGTCCGCAGCGCGCCCATCAAGTTGAACGTCCCGTCGTTCTCACGCGCCGGGCCCTTGATGATCTCCTCAAGCGAGCCGTTCTGCTTGGTCACGACGCGGGTCCCGCGCGGAAGCGTGGGATGGAACGTGGCCATCCCCCAGTTGAACCCACGTCCGGGCGCCTCGTAGGCGCGGGCCAACGCCGATCCGAGCATCACCGCGTCGGCGCCGCAGGCGACCGCCTTGGCAACGTCGCCGCCGTTGCGCATCCCGCCGTCGGCGATCACCTTGACGTAGTCGCCCGTCTCCAGCATGTGCTGCGAGCGCGCGGCCGCCACGTCGGCGATCGCCGTCGCCTGCGGCACGCCGATCCCGAGCACGCCGCGGGTGGTGCAGATCGCACCCGGCCCGACGCCGACCAGCACGCCGGCCGCGCCGGTCCGCATCAGGTGCAGCCCGGTGTGGTAGGAGGCGCAGCCGCCGACAACCACCGGCGTCGGCGCCAGCTCGCGAATGAACTCCTTGAGGTTGAGCGGCGGTCGCGTCTCGTCGGTCGAGACGTGCTCGGCGGAGACGACGGTGCCCTGGATCACCAGGATGTCGAGGCCCGCGTCGAGCGCCACCTCGTAGTACTTGCGAACCTTCTGCGGGGTCAGCGAGGCCGCCGCCACGACCCCCTGCTCCTTGATCTCCCGGATGCGCTGCGCGATCAGCTCGGGCTTGACCGGCTCCCGGTAGATGTCCTGCATCTCCCGCGTCGAGATGTCGCGTGAAAACGTCGCGATCCGCTCGAGCTGCTCGTCAGCGTCCTCGTAGCGGCAGAAGATCCCCTCGAGGTTGAGGACCGCCAGGCCGCCGAGCTTGCCGATGACCCCGGCCGTCTCCGGCGAAACCACGCCGTCGAGCGCGGCCGCCAGCAGCGGCAGCTCGAAGCGGTAGGGCCCGAGCGTCCACGAGATATCAACGTCGTCGGGATCGCGGGTGCGACGGGAGGGAACGATCGCGATCTCGTCGAAGCCGTACGCCCGACGAGCCTTCTTGCCACGGCCGATTTCTACTTCCATTCCGGCATCGTAAATCGGCTCCCGGGCGGGGGGGGGGGGGGGGGGGGGGGGGCGCGGGGGGGGGGGCCCCCCCCCGCGGCGCCCGCGTCCGCGGCCCC
>DAIQND010000059.1:3790-12414 GCA_036788555.1 Solirubrobacteraceae bacterium
GGCTCGCGGACGGGACGAATGAGGGGACGGCGGGGCAGTGCGAAGCGGCGACCATCGCTGCGGCGATCGTAGCAGTGGCCCCCGGCCGGCCCGGGCGCGGAAGCCGCTGTTTGCAGGCCTCAGCTGATCTCGGCGCCGAGCTCGAGCCGCTCTGCGTCCACCTCGGCCAGGAGTCGATCGACGCGCGCGGGGTCGAGCACGCCGGCCCCGAAGTGCTGGATCGACTCCGCGCCGCACGCCACCCCGTAGCGCAGGCACTCGACGGCGGGCCGGCCGGAGTAGCGCGCGGCCACGTAGCCGGCCAGGAAGGCGTCCCCCGAGCCGATCCGCGACCGCGCCTCCTGCTCTGCAACCGTCACGCGGTACACCGTCGGCCCGCCGTCGAGCACGTGGGCGTAGCAGCCGTCGCGCACGGTCATGACCGCCTCGCCGGCGCCCAGCCGCGTCATCTCGACCACCGCCTGGACATGGTCCTCGACGTCGTTGAACTCCTGGCCCACGAGCTCCTCGGCTTCGGGCTCGTTCGGCGAGACGATGTCGGGCTCGGCGCGCATCGCCAGGCGCAGCGGCTCGCCGTCGGTGTCGAGCACGGTGGCGACCCCGAGCCGCTTGACCTCGCGAACCAGATCTGCGTACACCGCGGGATCCATCCCGCGGGGCAGGCTGCCGGCGAACACGCACATGCTCGCGCCCTTGGCCAGGTACACGAGCTTCTCGCCGAACAGCTCGAGCTCCTGGGGAGTCACGGCCGGACCGCGCTCGTTGATCTCGGTCTGAAGGCCGGTGGTGGGATCGAGCACCGCGGTGTTCGTCCGCGACTCGTCGCGAATCCGCACGAACGCGTTGAGCACTGCCTCGTCGTTGAGCGCCTCCACGATCCGGGTTCCGGTGGCTCCGCCCGCCAGCCCGGTGGCGATCACCGGCTGGCCCAGCCGCTTGATCGCCCGCGCCACGTTGACGCCCTTGCCGCCGGGCATCGTCACCTGGTCCACCGTCCGATGGCGGCGGCCGGGAGTGAAGTTCGGCACCTGAAGCGTCTTGTCCAGTGCCGGGTTGAGCGTGACGGTGATGATCATGCTGGCCGGGTGATGACCATGCTGCAACCGAACCTGACTAAGCCTAGAGGGTCCGGGGGGCGACCCCGACCGGCCTCAGCGCAGTCGCAGTCGTTCGCCGGCTTGCAGGGTGTCCGGATTGGCCAGCGACGGGTTGAGCGCCTCGAGCGTCGCCACCGGCACGTGTGTCTTGACCGATATGACCGACAGACTGTCGCCCGGCTTGACGACGTAGAACGCAGCTTTGGGCGCCTCACGGCTGAGGAGCGGCAGCTGGTGGGTGGTGACCCGCGCCGGCGGCGCGCTGGGGTGGCTGTTCGTCCGCGCCCTGACGATCAGAACCACGGCTATGAGCACGGCCACAATTGCGATCGGTGCCGCGTAGCGCCCCGGGTTCCTAACCGACATGGGAGCGACGATGATACCGGGCTAACCCGTGCAAACTGCACTGTTTTGCCCCGAACGGGCGTGTGGATTTGCTTAGCGGGACGCGGTGCGGGTTCGGCGGCCCCGGCGACCCCGGCCAGCTAAACGGGCGCGGCCATCGCCCATGCCGCCTCGCGCAGCCGCGCCGCCTCGTCGCGGGCGGCGGCGGCGGGATCCCGGCCGGTCCGGGCGTGGGCCTGGACGATCCCGCGGGAGACGGTGATCAGCCCGCCGGCCGGGCCCGGCGCGAACGCGGCGGCGAGGGCCTCCAGCGCGCCGCCCTGGGCACCGACTCCTGGCAGCAGGAACACCGCGTTGGGCATTTGCGCACGAAGGCCGGCGATCCACTCTGGGGCGGTGGCCCCGACCACGGCTCCGACGTCGCTAAGGCCACTCGCGCCGATCCCCTCCCCCCCCAGCTCGCCCACCAGTTCGGCCAGCCGATCGCTCACCGACCGGCCGTCGGCGAGCGCCAGCCCCTGGACGTCGGCGGCGCCGGGATTGGACGTGCGCACCAGGACGAACAGGCCGGCTCCCTGATCCCGGGCGCGGCTGACCAGCGGCGTCAGCGAGTCGCGACCGAGCAGCGGGTTGACCGTCAGGGCGTCCGCTGAGAGCCCCTCGACCACCCCGAACGGCGTCGCCGTGGCACCGAAATAAGCCTCCGCGTAGGCGGCCGCGGTGACGTCGATATCGCCGCGCTTGCCGTCGGCGAGGACCAGCAGGCGGCGCTCCCGGGCGTGCTCGGCGACCTCCTCCAGCGCCGCCCAACCCGGCGCGCCGAGGCGCTCGAAGCACGCGACCTGGAGCTTGACCGCGACGCAGTGCTCATGCGTGGCGTCGATCGCCAGCCGGCAGTGCGCCGCCACCGCTCGGGCCGCCAGCTGCCGACCCTCGCCGGAGCGGCCGGCGGCCGCGCCGCGCCCGAGGGCGGCGGGCCACAGCTGCCCCGGATCGGGGTCGAGTCCCAGCACCAGCTGGGAGCGCCGCTCGGCGACCGCATCAGCGATCCGGTCGCCAAACCGCCGCGCCTCGGTCACGGCCTCGGGGGGCGTGACCGCAGCACGACTGCTCGAGCTTGGCCTACTTTACGGCTTTCTTGAGCCCGGCGCCGGCGGTGAACTTGGGGACGCGGGACGCGGCGATCTGGATCCGCTCGCCGGTCGCAGGGTTGCGGCCCTCACGCGCGCTGCGCTCCGAGACGCTGAACTTACCGAAGCCGGAAAAGGCAATTTCGCTGCCCCGGCTGAGTGTCGATTCGATCGTCTCCAGCACGGCATCGACGGCATTGGCGGCGTCCCGCTTGCTGAGTCCAGCGCGGTCTGCGACCTGGTCCACGAACTCGGACTTCGTCACTTGCTTCCTCCTCGCTCGGTAATAGGGGGCTTCGACGCTAACACGGCCGCCGGATGGGCGCCTCGCGCGGTTCTCACCAGCGGCGGGAAGATTTTTGCCGCAACCCGGTTGCCGCGCATCCCGACCGGGGCGAGATCCCCGCAATTTCCGAAGTTCGCAGCTGCCACCGGGCCCGCCGGCACCGGCTCGACCCGATCTCGCGTCCATCTGACGTCGTGGCGGCGCAGGCGTCCAATGGCCAGAATGGGCGCATGGATCTGGCACGCGCGGGGTGGCTGGCGACGGTTCTGATCTTCCTGATCGCCGTCCTCATCCTCGTCGTTCAGGGCTACTACGGCTACGCCGGAGTGACCCTCGCCGTCGCCGTCGCGGCGGCGATCAACCTCTTCTAACGCTCGCTTCCCGGCTCGCCGGCGCCGAGCGGCAGCCCCTCTCCGGGGCGGACCCGATCCTGAGGCTCGAGGTGAATCAGCACGTCGGCGCCGTGCAGCCGCCCGGCGATCTCCGCCTGCAGCCGGTGGGCTGTGTAGTGGGCCTCCTCGAGCGAGGTCCCGCGGCGGAACTGAACGTGCATGTCGATGTAGCGGCGCGATCCAGCTCGCCGCGTGCGCAGCTCGTGGTAACCCACGACGCCGGCCGACGCGAACTGCTCGATCGTCTCGCGGATCGCCGCCACCTCCTCCGGAGGCAGCGCCTCGTCGACCAGCACCCGCGAGGAACGCGTCAGCAGCCGCACGCCGGTCACCAGGATCATCGTCGCCACGAGGAGCGCCACGACGGGATCGAGCCACTGGGCGCCGGTCAGCTTGATCAGCGCGAGCGCCACCAGCACGCCCGCGGAGGTCATTGCGTCGGCTCGCAGGTGTGTCGCGTCTCCCTGCAGCGCGGCCGAGTCGGTGCTTCTGGCGGTTCGGCTGATTCGCGCCGAGACCACGAGGTTGACGATGATCGACCCCGCCACGACGGCGATGCCGAGCCCCAGCGTGTGGACGCGGCCGTGACCGAGGAGGCGCCGGATGGCCTCGAAGGCGATCACCGCCGAGCCGACCAGGATCAGCACCCCCTCGATCGCCGCCGCCAGGTTCTCGAACCGCTCGTGGCCGTAGCGGTGCGACTCGTCGGCGGGCTCGCCGGCCTTGCGCACGGAGAAGAACGCGACCATCGATGCCACCAGGTCGATGCTCGAATGCACCGCCTCCGTCAGCAGCGCCACCGACCCGGTGATCGTTCCGGCGATCACCTTGACCACGATCAGCACCGAGTTCGACGCCACCGACAGCGCGGCGGTTCGGCGCTTGGTCTCCGGCATCTCAGTGCTCATCGACCAGCCACCTCACGAACTCCCGGATCGCCTCTCCGCGATGGCTGATCGCGTCCTTCTCGGCATCGCTCAGCTCGGCCATGGTGCGTCCGTCGGACCGCCGGTCGGGGATGAACGCCGGGTCATAGCCGAACCCTCCGGTGCCGCGCGGGTATGCGGCCAGACGTCCGTGGCAGTAGCCGAAGAACACCCGCTCCTGATCGCGCCCCGGATCCACGTAGGCAAGCGCGCAGACGTAGCGCAGGGGACTGCCGGCCGGCGCCTCGCGGAGCAGCTTGTCGAGGTTCTGCTGGTCGCTGGCGTGCTCTCCGGCGTAGCGGGCGGACCGCACGCCGGGCGCTCCGCCGAGCGCCGCAGCCTCGATTCCCGAATCGTCGGCGATCGCCGGTCCGCCGGTCCGCGCCGCTGCCGTACGAGCCTTAGGCAGCGCGTTGGCGGTGAATGAATCGCCGCGCTCCGGCGGCAGCTCGATCCAGCCCGGCAGCGGCTCAATCGAGATGCCGGCCGGCTCGAGCAACCGCGAGAACTCCCGGACCTTGTGGGGGTTGCGGGTGGAGAGGATCAGCGAGGCCACCGTCGCCTCCTCACCGGGCGCCGGTCGCCACCGCCTCGTCCTGGAGGACGGCCAGGCTTTCTACGCCCGCGGCCGCCAACCCGAGCAGCTCGTCGAGATGCGCACGGGACAGCGGCGTGCGCTCAGCGGTGGCCTGCACCTCCACCAGGCCCCCCTCGCCGGCGATCACCACGTTGGCGTCGACCTCGGCGACAGAGTCCTCGGAGTAGTCGAGGTCGAGCAGCGGCACGCCGTCGACGATCCCGCATGAGACGGCGGCCACCATTCCCGTCAGCGGCACCCGTTCCAGCTGGCCCTCGGCGACCAGCCGCTCCAACGCCAGCCTGAGCGCCACCATTCCCCCGGTGATCGAGGCGCAGCGGGTTCCGCCGTCGGCCTGGAGCACGTCGCAGTCGACGTAGACCGAGCGCTCGCCGAGAGCGGCGAAGTCAACCACCACCCGCAGCGAGCGGCCGATCAGCCGCTGGATCTCGACGCTGCGCCCGTCGGGCCGTCCCTTGGAGACATCACGCTGCTTTCGCTCGCCGGTGGACGCCGGCAGCATCCCGTATTCGGCGGTCACCCATCCGCGGCCGGAGCCGGCCAGCCACCGCGGCACGCTCGGCTGCACCGAGGCGGTGCAGATCACGCGGGTCTCGCCCACCGAGATCAGCGCCGAGCCGGTGGCGGTGCGCACGAAACCGGGCTCGATCTCGGTCGGGCGCAGCTCGCCCGGACCGCGGCCGTAGCTGCGCCGGCGCTCGACTCCCGCGCCGCCGCCGTCGCTCGCGTTCACGCCGCCGCCCTCGCGCCGAGGTCGACGTGCCCAACCTCGCCGAGCGGCATCTGCAAAAACCGCGTTCCCAGTGTCCGAAACGTCCCGACCGATCCCGTGCAGAGGAACTTATATGTTCCCTCCTCGCGTCGCGGATTGAGCAGTCCGCGCCCGGCCAGGGCCCGCTCGACGCTCCGCGTCACGCCGGTCCCGGAGCTCACCAGCGAGACCCCCCTCCCCAGTGTCCGCTGGAGCATTGGGGCGATCAGCGGGTAGTGGGTGCAGCCGAGGATCACGGTGTCGACCTCGGCCTCCCGCAGCGGGGCGCAGTAGCGCCGGACCGTCTCCACCACGTGCTCGTCGAACGGAAAGCCGCCCTGAATGATCGGCGCCAGGTCCGGACACGCCACGCTCTCCAGGTGCACGTGCGGATCGGCCGTCGCCACCGCGCGCTCGTAGGCGGCGCTGGCCACGGTGGCGGGCGTCGCCAGAAGCCCGATCCGGCCCGTGCGACTGCCGGCGACCGCCAGCTGCGTCGCCGCCGCGACCACCCCGATCACGTCGACTTCACGCCCACTCAGCGCGAGGTGGCGCTCCAGCGCCTCAAGCGCCACCGAACTCACCGCGTTGCACGCGGCCACGAGCAGCTTGGCGCCCGTGTCGAGCAGGCGCTCGGCGATCTCTACGGCGAACCGCTCGAGCTCGGCGGGCTCCCGCTCGCCGTACGGGAAGCGCGCCGTGTCGCCGAGGTACAGATAGTCCTCGGTGGGCAGCGAGACGAGCAGCTCGTGCAGGACCGTCAGGCCGCCGACGCCCGAGTCGAAGACCGCAACCGGCTGATCGGCGCGCACGCTCACCGCCCGGATGCTAGACGTGAGGCTGGCGGTCATCCGGTCAGCCACGGCCACCAGCGGACCAGGCGGTCCCGCGCGTGCGAGGCGGCCGGCACCAGTTCGATGCTTTGCGGAGGCGGCGACGGCGAGCCCGGCGCCAACTGCTCCATCGTGGCGGCCACTCCGCCCGCCAGCGCCGCCAGCGCGTAACCGCCCTCGAGCACGCACCCGAGTGGCACGCCCCGCGCCTCGCACGCACGGCGCACCGACCGCGTCAGCTGCCCGAACCCTTCCGCGGTCAGCAGGCAGTTGGCGAGGGGATCATCGCGGTGGGCGTCATAGCCGGCCGAGATCAGCACGAGCTGCGGCTCAAAGCTTTGCAGCAGCGGGACCGCCACGTGCTCGACCAGCGACGCGAACACCCGGTCATCGCTGCCGGCCGAGACGGGGACGTTGATCGTGAACCCGCGGCCGCGGCCGGAACCGACGTCCTCGGCCGGGCCGGTCCCGGGATACAGCGGCGACTCGTGTATCGACATGAACAGCACCTGATCGGAGTCGTGGAAGATGTCGTTGGTCCCATTGCCGTGGTGGACGTCCCAGTCGAGGACCATCACGCGGTCAAGCCCGCGCGCGTCGAGCGCGAACTGCGCCGCCACGGCGACGTTGTTGAACAGGCAGAAGCCCATCGCCTCCGAGCGGGTCGCGTGATGCCCCGGCGGCCGGTGCGCGCTGAACCCGTAAGCGCACTCCCCGTCGAGCAGCATCTCGACCATTCGCACCGCGCCTCCCGCGGCGTGCAGGGCGGCCTGAAAGGAGCCGGCGCTGATCACCGTCTCCGGGTCGAGCGCGCCGCCGCCCGCCGCCGCCAGCCGCTCGATCGCCGCGATGTAGCTCTCGGGGTGCACCGCTCGCAGCGCCTCCCGGTCGACCGGGGGTGCGCTGCGCCGTTGGAAGCCGAGCCAGTCGCGCCGGCTCAGCTCGCGCTCGATCGCCGTGATCCGCGCCGGCTGTTCAGGGTGGGCCCCGGTCTCGTGTTCCAGCGAGGAGGGATGCGACAGGAACACGCTCGTCATTCGCGAGTACGGTACTGCCGTGGACGTCGTGCAAACCCAGATCGCGGTCGTCGGAGCCGGCGCCGCAGGGCTCTACACCGCGCTGTGCGCAGCCCGCGGGGGCGGCGAGGTCACGCTGATCTCGGCGACGCCACTGGCTGAATCCTCCACCTACTGGGCGCAGGGCGGGCTGGCGGCGGCGCTCGCCCCCGAGGACTCTCCCGAGCGCCACCTGGCCGACACGCTGGCGGCCGGGCGAGGCGCGGTCCGCGAGTCCGCGGCTCGCGCGCTGTGCGAGGAGGCACCGCGGGCGGTAGAGGATCTGGCCTCGCTGGGCATGCGCTTCGACATCGACCGCGACGGCGGCCTGGCGCTCGGGCTCGAGGGTGGACATTCTGCGCGCCGCATCGTGCACGCGGGTGGCGCAGCCACCGGACAGCGCCTGATCCGCCGGCTCAGCCGGCTGGTGTCCGAGCACCCTCGGATCGACGTGCTCGAGCGCACCCCCGCCGTGGGTCTCGTGACCGTCGCCGGCCGCTGCCTGGGCGTCGCGCTGGCGGACGGAAGGCGGATCGCCAGCGCCGCGACGGTGCTCGCGACGGGCGGCGCCGCGGCACTCTGGTCGCGCACCACCAACCCTGCTGGCGCGGTCGGAGGCGGCCTCATGCTGGCGCTGAGCGCCGGCGCAAAGCTCGCGGATCTCGAGCTCGTGCAGTTCCACCCAACCGCGGTCGCGGCAGCCGACGGCGCGGACGGGCTGCTGGTCAGCGAGGCGGTCCGCGGCGAGGGCGCCCGCCTGGTGAACTCCCGCGGCGCCCGCTTCGTCGACGAGCTGGCGCCTCGCGACGAGGTCGCCCTGGCGGTCCAGCAGCAGCTGATCGACAGCGGTCGGGCATCCGTTGGCCTGGATATGCGTGAGATCGATCCCTCGCTCTTTCCCAACGTCGTGCAGGCGCTGCGCAGCGCGGGGATCGATCCCGAGCGGGAGCTCGTCCCGGTGGCGCCCGCTGCGCACTACATGATGGGCGGGATCGCGACCGATCTGGCTGGCCGCTCGTCGCTGCCCGGGCTCTACGCCGTCGGCGAGTGCTCCTGCACCGGGCTGCACGGCGCCAACCGCCTGGCCTCCAACTCGCTCTCCGAATGCTTCGTATTCAGCGCGCGAGCCGCCCGAGCGGCGGTCGCAGAACCAGCCGCCGACGCATCGGCGGCTGCCGAGGCTCGAAGCGGGGACACCTCGTCACACGACA
>DAIQND010000060.1:0-161 GCA_036788555.1 Solirubrobacteraceae bacterium
CGAGGCACAGCGCCACAATAACCCCACCCCCAGACGTTAAGTTTACGGTATTGGGCCTAGACCCGCCTGGACCAGGCTTAGCCCAGGCCTAAACCTCACCCTCGAAGTACCCGACCTGGCCGTCGGCCCGGCGGAGCATGAAATGGTCGGCCTCGTTACCG
>DAIQND010000060.1:171-12184 GCA_036788555.1 Solirubrobacteraceae bacterium
GCCGTCAATGCTCGATAACCGCGCTTATGTGAACCAGACCTGGCGCCACGGCAGCCGCCCGGACAGTGATCGGCGGTCCAAACCAATGATGAGGCGCGCCCGCCCGTTCCACGGCCTGCTCGGAAGCGAGAATCTGGCCAAGCCCGGTGGGCTGTCCGGGGAGGCTCGAGAGCGTCACGCCGCGCGTCTGGACCGGGGCGGTCGCGAGCGTGCTGCGAACGGTCGAGTCACCGGCGGTGTGCAGATACCGGGGACCGAGCACGGCGGCCCCGACCGCGATCGCGGATGTGATCACGGTCAGCAGCGAGGCTCCGGCCCGCCAGCGCATCCCACGCAGCAGAAATCCTGCCTTCGACACGACACTCCTCCAATGACACGGCCAGCCTCGCTGCCCGGCTGCGCGCCGGGCGGATGATATCCCAGCACCGCCCGCGCGCCGGGGGGCGAGGGTGCCTAACCGGGCGCTAACCGGGGCCCTAGGGAGTCCGAACCGGCAGCTAGACTCCCGCGTGAGCCATGGCCAAGCAGCAGCGGATGATGCGAGTCGAGCAGCGCAGCCAGCTGGCCGCCATCCAGCAGCTCGAGAGCCGCTCGGACGAGGAGCTCGAGGCCGAGACGCGGTACAAGGCGGCGGCGCAGGCAATCCTCGGATCGCGGGCCGCCGAGCGCCAGGACGCGAAGAAGGCGCGGGCTCACTTCCAGCGGGCGCTGGCGGCGGCGCGCCCCCAGGAGCGGATCTACATCCGCCGTCAGGCCGAGGCCGCGCTGGCCTTCGCCGAGCGCCGGGCCGATGACTACAGGGAGGCGGTCGGGCGGCTGGGAGGCGAGGTGCCGACCGGATGGTCGATGTTCGGTTTCCGGCTGCTGGGAGTGATCGCACCGCCGGCCAGCGCGGGAATCGTCGCCCGGCTGCGCGGCATCGTTCTGGCCATCATCCTGGTGGCGCTGATCGTCGGGGTCGGGTTCGGGATCATCTACGGAATCGGGGCGGCCTCCGGTGGCATCTCGATCCCGTTTGCCGTGTTCTGGGGCTTCATCCTCATGGCCTGCGTGTTCGCGGTGATGGCCTACATCGGCCGCCAACGCCAGAAGAAAGCCCGCGCCAAGCGGGCCGAAGAGCTCGCGGCGCGCTCCGGCTGACGCCGCCGTGTGCGGTCGCTACACGCTGGCCACGCCTGATCCAGCGCACCTGCGGGCACGCTTTCCGGTCGGCGAGAGCCTAAAGCTGCGCCGCCGGTTCAACGTGGCTCCCGGCGACGAGGTCGTGGCCGTCACCACCGGCCGCGACGGCGCACCGCGCGGCGAGCTGCTGCGCTGGGGACTGGTCCCCTCGTGGTCGGAAGGACCTGATGCCCGGCTGAAGATGATCAACGCCAGGGTTGAGACGCTCGCCGAGCGCCCCGCCTACCGGGCCGCGTTTGAGCGCTTCCGCTGCCTGATCGTGGCCGACGGGTTCTACGAGTGGAGGGCGGTGGGCGGCAAGCCGTCCGGACGCGCCGCCAAGCAGGCGTTCCACATCACCCGGCGCGACCGCCGGCCGTTCGCGTTCGCCGGCCTGTGGGCGATCTGGCGCTCCGAGCACCAGGTCATCCGCTCGTGCGCGATCATCACCACGCCCGCCAACTCGCTGATCGCACCGCTGCACGATCGGATGCCGGCGATTCTCGACCCCGCCGGCGAGGCGGAGTGGCTCGCGGGTGCGACGACGCGCGCGCGCCTGCTCGAGCTGCTCGAGCCGCTGCCGACCGAGCAGACCGCGGCGCGCCCCGTCGGGCCGGCGGTCAACGACGCCCGCTACGACGGCCCGGAATGCCTGGCGCCACCCATCGAGCCGTGGCAGCCGCCACCCGCGGCAGCCCGGCAGCCCAGCCTGTTCTGAGACCCAGATGGCCCTCTCCACCCTGCTTGCCGGCTATGACAGCGTCGTACTCGATCTCGACGGCTGCGTGTGGGTGGGTGAGGTCCCGACGCCGGGCGCGCCGGAGGCGGTTGCCGAGCTGCGCGCGGCCGGCAAGCGGCTGATCTTCCTGACCAATAACTCCCGCCGCTCGCCTGAGGAATACGTGCGCAAGCTGTGGTCGGTCGGGATCCAGGCGTCGCTCGAGGAGGTGGTCACGGGCGGGGCGGCGATCCAGCACTTCCTGGCCGGCCGCGAGGGCGCGCGCGCGTATGTGATCGGCTCGCCGGCGGTCTTCCGCCACGTGGCCGAGGCCGGGCACCGAATCGTCAACGCGAGCGGTGAGGCCACCGAGGCCGAGCTTGTCGTGTTGGCCGGGCATGACGAGTTCGACTACGGCGAGCTGCGTGACGCAATCCGCGCCGTGCTCGGTGGGGCCGAACTCGTCGCCGTCGACCGCGACCGGACATTCCCGCGAGCGGACGGCGTATGGCCGGGAACGGGAGCCATCGTCGCCGCGGTCGAGTACGCCACCGAGCGAACCGCGCTAGCGGTCGGCAAGCCTGAGCCGCAGATCTTCCGCACGGCGCTCGATCGCCTGGGCGACGGTCGCGTGCTGGTGATCGGCGACCGGATCGATGCCGACCTCGCCGGCGCCGCCGGGGTCGGGCTGGACGGAGCCCTCGTCCTCACCGGCGTTTCCTCGGCCGCGCAGGCACGCGCCGCGCGGGACCCGGCTCCGGTGGCGGTGGCCACGGATCTTCACACCCTGGTGGTGAGCGGGTGAGCGTCGCCGACGCGCCCCACGCGCGCCAACCGCCGCGTTCGATCTCCCTGATCGTCAACCCGGCAGCCGGAGGCGGTCGAGCCGGCCGCCTGCTCGGCGCGGTCGGAAACGCGCTCAGCCGGCACGGGTTGGAGCATCATGTCGAGCGCACGCGCAGCCTCGAGCACGGTGCCGAGCTGGCTCGCGCGGCGGCGTCCGCGGGCGAGCTCGCGGTGGCATTCGGAGGTGACGGGCTGATCGGCGCCCTCGCCGGCGCCCTCAGGCACTCAGACGCCGTGCTCGGAGTCCTTCCCGGGGGGCGCGGCAACGACCTGGTGCGCGTGCTGGGGATTCCCCCGGACCCGGTCGCGGCCTGCCAGGTGCTCGCGTCAGGCTTCGCGCGGGCGATCGATCTCGGCGAGGTCGACGGGCGCACGTTCGTCGGGATCGCCAGCTGCGGCTTTGACTCCGACGCCAACCGGATCGCCAACCACACGCGACTCGTGCGCGGCAACCTCGTCTACACCTACGGCGCGCTGCGCGCCCTCGCCGGCTGGCGGCCCGCCACTTTCACCGTGACGCTCGACGGCGAGCGCACCCACACGCTCCTCGGCTACACGGTCGCCGCCGCGAACTCCAAGGCCTACGGTGGTGGGATGCTGCTGGCGCCCGACGCCTCACTCGACGACGGCCTGCTCGACGTGGTGATGGTTGAGCACGTCCCGAAGCTCACCTTCCTGCGTCTGCTGCCCGGGGTGTTCAAGGGCGAGCACGTGCGGCAACCGACGGTCCGGGTGCTCCGAGCCCGCGAGCTGAAGCTCGCGGCCGATCGGCCGTTCACGCTTTACGCCGACGGCGACCCGATCGCCGAGCTGCCGGTCACCGTGCGGCTGCTCCCGGCCGCGGTCAGGGTGCTTGTGCCGCGATGACGGGCTCGCTGCTCGGCGCCAAGCTGGCCGCCGCCCGCACGGTCGGCGCGCTCAGCCGCCGCGCCGGCCGCGGCGGCACGAGCCTCCCCGGAAAGCTCCTGATCGGCCTGGAGCCCAACGCCATCCACGAGCTCTCCTCGCGCCTGCCGCGCGGCTCTGCGGTGATCTCCGCGACCAACGGAAAGACCACCACCGCGTCGATGGCTGCCTCGGTGCTCGCCCGCGCAGGGATCAGCACGGTCCACAACCGCGCGGGCGCAAACATGGCCGGCGGCGTGGCCACCGCGCTGCTCGGCGCGATGCACAACCACCGCCTGGACGGCGAGGCCGGACTGTTCGAGGTCGACGAGTTCTGGCTTGACCGGCTGGGGCCACAGCCCGCGCCCCCGGCGGTGCTGCTGGGGAATCTGTTTCGTGACCAGCTCGACCGCTACGGCGAGCTGGAGACGATCGCGGACCGGTGGGCCGCGGCCGTGGCGAGGCTGCCCGAGTCCGCGCTGGTCCTGAACGCCGACGATCCGCTGATCGCCGACCTCGGGCGTCACGCTCAGCGGGTGAGCTACTTTGGGGTCGAGGATCCGGCGATGGCGATGGCGGAGATGCAGCACGCCGCCGACTCCAAGCACTGCCGGCGCTGCGGCGCCGCCTACGCGTATGACGCCATCTACCTGGGGCACCTCGGGCGCTATCACTGCCCCGACTGCGGCCAACGGCGCCCGCAGCCGGCGATCGCCGCCGAGCGGGTGACGCTGAGCGGGACCCGGAGCTCGTCGTTCCGGCTGCGCACCCCCCACGGTCAGTCCGAGGTGAAGCTGCCGCTCCCGGGGCTCTACAACGTCTACAACGCGCTCGGCGCCGCGGCGCTGTGCCTCGAGCTCGGGGTCGAGTTCGCGACCGTGGTCGCCGGGCTGGAATCGGTCACGGCCGCGTTCGGGCGCGCCGAGACCGTCGGGGGGGGGCCGGTGGAGCTGCAGATCCTGCTGGTCAAGAACCCGGCCGGCGCCAACGAGATCCTGCGCACGCTGGCGCTCGAGCCGGGCGAGCTCGAGCTGCTGGCGGTCCTCAACGACCGCACCGCGGATGGGCGCGACATCTCATGGGTGTGGGACGCCGACTTCGAGCTGCTGGCCGAGCACGTGGCGCACCTCACCTGTGCGGGCACGCGCGCGGCCGAGCTGGCGCTCCGCTTCAAATACGCCGGCGTGCCCGCCGGCCGGCTCGACGTTGTTCCCGAGCTGGCCGCCGCGCTTGACCGGGCCCTGGAGCGCTCCGGCGCCGGACGCCTGTTCGTGCTGCCGACCTACACCGCGCTGCTCGAGCTGCACTCGCTGCTCGCCGCCCGGGGTCTGGTGGATCGCTATTGGGACTCCAGGTCATGAACGCGGCCAGCCCGAGCGAGGTGATCTGGCACGACCTCGAATGCGGGTCCTACGACGCCGACCTGCCGCTGTGGCGCGAGCTGGCCGACCAGCAGCAGGGCCGGGTGCTCGACATCGGCGCCGGCAGCGGCCGCGTGACGCACGATCTTGCCCGGCACGGGCATCGCGTCACCGCGCTTGACCACGATCCCGTGCTGGTGGCTGAGCTGGAGCGGCGGTGCGAGCAGTTTCCGGTCTCGGCCCTCGTCGGCGACGCCCGCCAGTTCGAGCTGGGCGAGACGTTCGCGCTGATCCTGGTCCCGATGCAGACGGTTCAGCTGCTCGGCGGCCCGCGAGGCCGCGAGGGGCTTCTCCACGCCGCGGCGCGGCATCTGGCGCCGGGCGGGCTGGTGGCGATCGCGATCACCGAGCAGCTCGAGCGCTTCGACGCCTCCGACGGCGTGGTGCTGCCCATGCCAGACCTCTGCGAGATCGACGGCGTCGTCTACTCGAGCCAGCCGACCGCGGTGCGCGAGGATCCCGGCGGGTTCATCCTCGAGCGCCTGCGCGAGCGGATCGATACCGAGGGTGGACGCACGGCAGCCCAGGACCGAATCCGCCTGGACCGCCTGAGCGCCCCGGAGCTCGAGCGCGAGGCGCGCGCCGCCGGGCTGTCGGCGCGCGGGCGCAGGACCGTGTGCGCCACCAGCGACCACGTCGGCAGCGTGGTGGTGATGCTCGGTGGCTGAGCCGACCCTGCGCGTCTGCGCCCTCTACCCGGAGCTGATGAACATCTACGCCGACCGCGGAAACCTGCTGCTGCTCGAACAGCGCTGCCGGTGGCGCGGGATCGGCTTTCAGCTGCGCGGTTGCGACCTGGGTGAGGCGCTCGATCCGGACCAGGCCGACCTGTTCTACATGGGCGGGGGCCAGGATCGCGACCAGAGGCGCTGCGCCTACGACCTCGTCGAGGTAAAGCGCGACGCGCTCTGGCAGGCGGCGGAGCGCGGCGCGGTGATCCTCGCGGTCTGCGGCGGCTACCAACTCCTCGGCCACTCCTACCAGCTCGCCGACGAGGCGCTCCCGGGCCTGGGCCTGCTCGACGCAAGGACGGTACGGGAGCCTGGGCCACGCCTGATCGGCAACGTGGCGATCGAGGTGGAGCTCGATCCCGGACAGCCGCGCGTGCTGGCCGGCTTTGAGAACCACGGCGGGCGCACCTATCTCGGACCCGGCGGCCACGCCCTGGGCCGGGTGATCAAGGGGTTTGGCAACAACGGCAAGGACGGCCTGGAGGGAGGCCGGGAGGGCAGCGTGATCGGGACCTACCTGCACGGGCCGCTGCTGCCCAAGAACGCGTGGCTCGCCGATTGGCTGATCGGCGCGGCGCTGAACCCGCCGCTCATGCCGATGCCCGGCGCGCCGCCGGCGTCTAGCTACGATGGCAGGCGCTCCGCCCGCCCCCGCATGTCGTCCCGCCTGCATCTGACCGTCCGCCTGCTCGCGCTGGTTCTCGGTGGCCTCGCGGCCGCCGGGTGCGGATCCTCGGGCACGTCCTCCACCCACTCGCCTCCGGCCGCCTCCCCGCCCACGACAACCACCACCACGACGGCGCCGAGCACCACCACGACACCGGCGCTGCCCGGCGCCGGCAAGCCGCCGGTGACGATCGGCGACAAGAACTACACCGAGCAGTTCGTGCTCGGCCAGCTCTACTACCAGGCGCTCAAGGCCCAGGGCTTCTCGGTCACGAGCAACCCGAACATCGGCCCCGACCAGGTGAGGATGCAGCAGCTCCAGAGCGGCCTGTTCATGTATCCCGAATATCTGAACGTCTGGAACTCGCAGATCGCGGCGAGCAAGAAGCAGTTCACCACGCTACGCGCCGCGTACCGGGCAGCGCAGAACTACGCGCTGAGGTACGGCCTGGAGCTGCTGGATCCCACCCCGTTCAGTGACACGGTCGGGATCGGCGCCACCGTCGTGTACGCCCAGCAGAACCACCTGCGCACGATCGGCGACCTGGCCAAGGTCGCCGCCGGCCTTACCATGGGCGGCCCTCCCGGCCCTCAGTTCCAGCAGGCTCAGGCCGACGGGCTACCCGCGCTCGAGGAGGCCTACGGATTCGCGCCCGCCGCCTACAAGTCGCTCGACATCGGCGACCAGTACAAGGCGCTGGACGAGGGCATCGTCCAGGCGGCCTACGTCAACACCACCGACGGGGAGTTCACCACCGGCAACTACCAGCTGCTGCTCGATACCAAGGGGGTGTTCGGCGTCGGCAACGTGGTCCCGGTGATGTCGGCCAAGACGCTCGATGAGGAGGGACCGGTGTTCGCTGACACGATCGACCGTGTCAGCGCGCTGCTCAGCCTGCCGGTGATCCGCGAGCTCAACGCCCTGGTCGATCTGTCCGGCGAGACCCCGGCCGGCGTGGCCAGCCGGTTTCTCGCCGACCACGGGCTGATTCCACCGAGCAGCGTGATAACGAGCTGAGGCGCCGCCACTCAGCTACATTTCAATCATGTTCCTCTTGGGCTGAGCTGCGCCGTGTGCGCACGTCCGCGCGTGTCCTGCCGCCGGGCAGGACCAAGTCCCTGCTCACCCTGGAGGTCATGTGCCGCTCCCAACGCCATCATCCGCCGTAGCGCTCGATCGCCGGTCGCCCGCGATCGCGATCTCCGGCGCGGTGAAGCGCTTCGGCGAGGTGACCGCCGTCGACGGGCTTGACCTCGAGGTTCCGGTCGGGCATTGCTTTGGCCTGCTCGGCCCCAACGGCGCCGGCAAGTCGACGACGATGCGGATGCTGACCGGCCAGGCGGTCGCCGACGCCGGGACGATCGAGGTGCTCGGGCACCGACTCCCGGCCGAGTCAAAGCTCGCCCGTGCCCGGATGGGCCTGTGCCCGCAGGAGAGCAACCTGGACATCGACCTCAGCGTCCGTGAGGTTCTGTCGGTGTTCGCGCGCCTGTATCGGGTTCCGGCCGCGCGGCGCGAGGGCGCGATCGACGACGCGCTCGCGCTTGCCGGTCTCACCGGGCGCGCCGGTGACCTGGCCGTGAAGCTGTCGGGCGGAATGCAGCGGCGGCTGCTGATCGCGCGGGCGCTGATCCACGATCCCGAGCTGGTGTTGCTCGACGAGCCGACGGTCGGGTTGGACCCGCAGGTGCGACAGGAGATCTGGTCGCTGATCCTGGCCCTGCGTGAGCGCGGCGCGACCGTCCTGATGTCGACCCACTACATCGAGGAGGCACAGCGGCTGACCGATCGGGTCGCGATCATGTTCGCCGGCCGGGTCGTCGCCGCCGGCACGCCGAGCGAGCTGATCGGCGCCTACGCCGGACGCGAGGCGGTCGACGTCACCGGCTCGGCGGCGGATCTGCAAGCCCTGCGCCAGCGCGCCGAGGCCGATCGCCTGCCGACGCGCGCCTCGGGGCCCGCGCTCACCTACCTGCGCGCCGAGGAGTTCGACGGACGGATCCCGCCGGGCCACCGCCGGGCATCGACGCTCGAGGACGTGTTCGTGCTCCTCACGGGGGAATACGTCGAATGATCACCCAGGCGCCGCCCCCCACCCGGACCTCGCCGGCCGTGCGTCCCGGGCGGATCGAGCTGCCCGCGCTGGCGGCGGTGTGGTTGCGCGAGTGGACGGTGTTCCTGTACCTCTGGCACTACCGCACGTTCGCGGCGGTGGTCGAGCCGGTGATCATGCTGCTGGCGTTCGGGTTCGGGTTCGGCAAGCTCGTCTCGCACGTCGCCGGGATCCCCTACATCCAGTTCATCGGCACCGGCGTGGTTGCGACCGCGGTGCTGTTCAGCGCCGTCTTCTCGGGGATGTTCGACGCCCTCTACAAGCGCCGCTACCAACGCGTGTACGACGCGATGCTCGCCGCGCCGGTGGACGTCGAGGAGATCGTCACCGGCGAGATGCTGTTCCTGGGCGTGCGGGCCGGCATCTACGGGATCGCGCCGCTGCTCGTGGCCTTCTGCTTCGGGCTGACTCCCGAGCCGGCGATGCTGCTGGTGCCGCTGATCGGGATTCTCACCGGCATCGGCTTCGCCGCCCTGGGGATGCTGTTCGCCGCGTTCGCCACCACGTTCGACAACCTCAGCTACGTGATCAGCGGTGTGATCACGCCGCTGTTTTTGGTCGCCGGGACGTTCTTCCCGCTCACCCGGATGCCGCAATGGCTGCGCACCGCCGCGCAGTTCAACCCGCTGTACCACTGCGTGCAGCTGGTTCGCCACTGCGCCTTCGGCCTCCGCCCCCTGGCGGACCTCGGTCACGTCGGCGCGCTCGTCGTGTTCGCGCTGCTGGCTTGGCGGCTGGCGCTCTGGCGGACCCGCCTGCGGCTGATCGACTGAGCCGACAGGCTCCGAGCGCTACGACGCGGGGGGCCCGCCTAGCCGCTGGACCCGAACCCGCCCGCCCCCCGCTCCGACAGCGCCAGCTCCCCGACCTCGACCACCTCCGGAGTTTCGACCCGGATGATCACGAGCTGGGCGATCCGCTCGCCGCAGGCCAGCGTGAACGACGCCGCGCGGTCGCTGTTCAGCAGCAGCACCCGCAGCTCGCCGCGGTACCCCGCGTCGATCAGCCCCGGCGCGTTGACCAGCGCAATCCCGTGCCGCGCCGCCAACCCCGAGCGCGGCAGGACGAGTCCGGCCTGGCCGTCGGGGATCTCGACCGCGATGCCGGTGCGGACGGAGGCCCGCTCGCCGGGCGCCAGCGTGACCGCCTCCAGCGCGTAGAGGTCAAGCCCCGCGTCGCCCGGGTAGGCGCGCGTCGGCAGCCGGGCCGACGGATCGAGCCGCCGGACCCGCAGGCGGCTCATCCGGCTCCGCCGCCGGCTCTGCTGTGCCCGTTGTCGACGAAGCGCTCGTAGCGCGCGGCGACTGTGGCGGGCAGCCGCGCCCGGATCCGCACGCCCTCGCCGGTCTCCTCGCGCTCCAAATCGCCGGAGACCTCGTGGAGCTCGGCCAGCTGTCCGCCCTCGCCGTAGGGGATCAGCAGCTCGACGTCGGTCAGCCTGCGCGCGAACTCCTCCTCGATCCGCGCCACCAGCACGTCGAGCCCCTCCCCCGTGCGCGCCGAGACCAGCACCGCGTCGGGGTGGCGACGCGCGAGCTCGGAGCGGCGCTCGTCGTCGATCAGATCGGCCTTGGAGAGCACCAGCAGCTGCGAGACCTCATCGGCGCCGATCTCCTGAAGGACGTCCTGCACCGCGTGGGTCATCGCCACGAGCTCCTCCTCCGCCACCGAACCGTCGACGATGTGCAGGATCAGCTCGGCGAGCCGCGTCTCCTCGAGCGTCGCGCCGAAGGCGTCGACCAGCTGGTGGGGCAGCTTGCGGATGAACCCCACCGTGTCGGTGAGCAGGTAGCTGCGCCCCGCGGCGCGAAGCACCCGCGTGGTGGGGTCAAGCGTGTGGAACAGGCGCTCGCCGACGCCGACGCTGGCGTCGGTGAGAGCGTTCAGCAGCGTCGACTTGCCGGCGTTCGTGTATCCGGCCAGCGCCACCTGCGGCAGGTGGGCGCGTTGGCGCTCGGCTCGCATCACCGAGCGGTTTAGGCGCACGTGGGCGAGCTTTCGCCGCAGGCCGGCGATCCGGTCGCGCGCCAGCCGGCGGTCGGTCTCGATCTGGGTCTCGCCCGGGCCCCGGGTGCCGATGCCGCCGCCCAGCCGCTCCAGGTGCGACCACAGGCCGCGCATGCGCGCGAGGTTGTACTCGAGCTGCGCCAGCTCCACCTGGAGCTTGCCCTCAGCGGTGTGTGCGTGGGCGGCGAAGATGTCGAGGATGATCGCGGTGCGGTCGATCACCGGCATCCCGAGCGCGGTCTCGAGGTTGCGCTCCTGGCGCGGGCTCAGCTCGTCGTCGCAGGCGACCAGGTTCGCGTCGGCGACGCCAAGCTCGAGCTTGAGCTCCTCCAGCTTGCCCGAGCCAAGGTAGGTGTTGGGGTGGGGATGCTCGCGGTGCTGGACCATCTCGCCGACCGCGACCACGCCGGCGGTTCGCAAGAGCTCGCGCAGCTCGTCGAGATCGTCGCGGTCGTGGTCGCGAAGCGCCGCGATCAGGTACGCCCGCTGGCGGGCGCGGCCACCGCGGCGCTGAGGTCTGGAAGCGGACGTGGGCACCGCGCGCGCCTGCCGACTCGGTTGCACTGAGGTGATGGTAGCCCCGAGCCGAGCGCCTTCAAAGCTGGCGCAGCCGCTGCACCGCTTCGAGCAGCCGGTCCTCGGGCGTCGTCAGCGAGATCCGAAAGAAGCCCGCTCCGCTGGGACCGTAGGCGTCGCCGGGGGAGATCACCACCGCCGCCCGCTCGAGCACGTGCTCGCAGTACTCGGCCGCCGACGCGAAGCCTTCGGGGATTGGCGCCCACACGTAGATCGTGCCCTTGGGGCGCCGCACATCCACACCTGCCTCGGCCAGCGCACCGCACACCAGGTCGCGGCGGCGGGTGTAGATCTCGTTCATCCCCTTCACGTGGACGTCGAGCTCCGGGCCGAGCGCCGCCGCGCCGGCAAGCTGCACCGCCTCGAACAGCCCGGAGTCGATGTTCGACTTCAGCCGCCAGTAGTGCTCGATCGCCTGCGCGTTGCCGACGATCGCCGCACACCGCCAGCCGGTCATGTTGTAGCCCTTGGACAGCGAGAAGACCTCGACGCCGACGTCCTTGGCACCCGGTGTCTGCAGGAACGATGGGGCGACATAGCCGTCGAAGGTCGTCTCGCTGTAGGCGTTGTCGTGAACCGCGAGGAGCTCGTGCTCGCCGGCCAGCTCCACCACCCGCTCGAACAGCCCGGGCGGCGCGATCGCCCCGGTCGGGTTGTTGGGGTAGTTGAAGAACATGAGCCGCGCGCGCTCGAGCACCGGCTCCTGGATCGCCTCCAGGTCGGGGGCGAAATCGCGCTCGGGGAGCAGGGGCATCACCACCGGCTCGGCCCCCGCCAGCAGCGGGCCGCCGGTGTACACCGGGTAACCCGGGTCAGACGCCAGCGCCACGTCGCCGGGATCGAGGAACGCCAGGTTCAGGTTGAAGATGCACTCCTTGGCGCCGATCG
>DAIQND010000061.1:0-11877 GCA_036788555.1 Solirubrobacteraceae bacterium
TCCAAGTCTCTGGAGCGGATCGTCAGGCTGGACGTGCACGCCTCCGACCAGGTGATCGAGGAGGCGTGCCAGTTCGCCTGGACGAGGCTCGTCATGCACCGCTCGTGCGTCCGACGGGAAGGCGCGCTCGCGTGGCTGGTGAAGACGGCCGTCCACGAGGCTCTGAGGCTGCTTCGTCGTGAGCTGCGCTACCTATCCCTGGAGGCCGAGGTCGAATGGGGAGTCGCCCTGGACACCTCAGATCCCCGGCCGGGGCCGGACGACGTCTCCGAGCACCGTGACCGGCTGAGCAGGCTGAGTTCGCTCTCGGCGCGCCAGCAGCGGCTGCTCTGGCTATACGGGTTCGGCCTGAGCTACGACGAGATCGCAGCGCAGACCGGGTGCACGCGGCGGACGGTGGAGCGCCAGCTATACCGGGCGAGGGCCGCGCTGCGAGCGGTCGAGGCCTAGCGCGTCCGCGCCGGGCCGCGCCCACCGCGTCGGCGAGGGCCTAGCGCGTCCGCGCCGGGCCGCGCCCACCGCGTCGCCGGGCCGCGCCGCGCCTAGCCCCGATCCTTACCGCGCCCGTCCGCGCTTGCGTCGCCGCCGCTCGGCGGGGCTGAGCTTGCGCGGCTTGCCGCGCTGTTTTGACCCAGTGCGGGAGCTCTCACCCGACGCGGCGACGGCCGCCCGACGGCGGATCGGCGCCCGGCGCCGGGCGTCGTGCCAGATGAAGAACGAGATTCCGGCCAGGAGCGCGATCGCGCCGATCGCGATCGCTACGGCACTGGCGCTGGAGAGCCCGCCGCCGGCACCCGACGTCGTCGTGGGCGTCGTGATCGCCGGCGTGGTCGCGGTCGGGGTGGGGGCCGGCGCCGACGGCAGCCCGGGCGCGAAGGGATTGGTCGAGCCGGGCTGAGCCAGCGCCGCGGGTGCCGCCAGCAGCGCGACCACGGCGACGAGACCGGTCAGAGTCGATGCAAGGCGCCTTCGCACCCGGCGCCTCAGGCGAGCGGCTGTTCCATCGCGGGGGTCTCCGGCGCCTCGACGTACGGGTGCTCCTCGGCGACGTCCTCCTCGTGGTAGACGCTCTCGGCGTTGACCGCCCAGATGTCGTGGTGTGAGCCCTGGAGGATGTTCTCCACCGCGCGCATCGCCGTCAGCATCGAGTGGTCGGAGTTGTTGTAGCGGTGCAGGCCATTGCGCCCGACCTGGACCAGGTTCGGGATCCCGTCCAGCCAGCCGCGGATCGCGGCGACCCGTTCGGCGTATTCGGCGTCATACATCGGGTAGGCCTTGTGTACGCGCACGACAAACCCGAGCTTGACCTTGGCCGCCCTGGCGAGCCCGAGCTGCTGGATCTCACGCGTGGCGAGGCCGACCAGGTCCTGGTCGGGCATCGACCACAGATCGTCGCCCTCAAAGCAGAAGTACTCCATCCCGATCGAGGCGTCGGTGTCGTTGGGGACCATCCACGGGCTCCACGAGCGGAAGTTCTGGATTCGCCCCACGCGCACCGACGGGTCATGGATGTAGATCCAGTTGTCCGGGAACAGATCCTCACCCTCGATCACCAGCGCGACGGTCAGGAAGTCGCGGTAGCGCAGCCCTCGTGCGGCATCGCGGATCTCGCCCGGCGCGTCGGGCTCGGTGATTCCCACGGTGGTGCGCAGCGGCAGCGATGAGATCACGTAGGAGGGGTGGAACGTCTCGCCGCCGGCGACCACCTCCACCACCCGGCCGGCGTCGACGCGCATGCGCGTGACCGGCGCGTTCAGGCGTACCTCGCCGCCTCGCGCCTCGATCTCATCGCGCATCCGCTCCCACATCTGCCCGGGCCCGTAGCGGGGGTAGTTGAACTCCGAGATCAGCGACTTGATCTCGTCACCGCGCGCCCCGAAGAAAGCGTGCTTGGCGGCGGCGAAGAACGACAGTCCCTTGATCCGCTGCGCCGCCCACTCCGAGCGGATCTCCGACGTCGAGACGCCCCAGACCTTCTCGGTATAGGACTTGAAGAACTGGTTGAACAGCCACCGGCCGAAGCGGTTGCAGACCCACTCCTCGAAGGTGTCCTCGCGCCCCTTGGGCTTCATCGCCGCCCACAGGTACGAAAGCAGCGCCTTGGTCAGGTCGACCGGGCCGAGCTTGCGCATCACATCCATCCCCTGAAGCGGGTATTCGAGGAACTTGTGGTTCCAGTAGATCCGCGACTGCCGCGGCCGGCGCAGGAACTCATCGCCCAGGACCTCGTGCCACAGCTCGTCGACCTCGCGGGCCTTGGTGAAGAAACGATGGCCGCCGAGGTCGAACCGGTAGCCGTCGCGGACCTCCGTGCGCGCGATCCCGCCCACCTGGTCGGTCGACTCCAGCACGATCACCGGCTTGCCCTGCTTGGCCATCAGGTACCCCGCCGTCAGACCGGCAGGGCCGCCGCCGAGGGCCAGCACGGGACGCTCCCGGCTGATAGCGGCGCCGCCGGATGACGAGGTTGAATTCGGCGAGTCTGGATTCATCTCAGGTGACCTGGTAGAGGACCGCGCTGTCGGCTACGCAGCACGCTGCTCCGTCGTAGGTATGGGGGGCCCAGGCGATCGGCTTCAGGTGTGGGTCGCTGCTCAGGATCGCGCTCCACTGTGCCGAGCGACGACGCACCAACTGCGTCCACGGAGCGCTCCAGTTACTGACGCCTTTGGTGATCGGCCGCACGAACAGCAACCGCTGACCTGGGCGGAGGCTAGCAATCAGCGGAGCCAGCGTCGCCTGTGGGGTGGCGCGTTGCAGGCGCTTCAGCGCATCGACCCAATCCATGTGGCGGGGATCCCGGGCGCGCCCGAGGGTGCTTGCGTATTGCAGCCCGCTCGGCAGGTAGTACCACATGAGCGGCACCTGCTCGGGCTGGGCCGAGATCACCAGGTCGCCGCGGTGCAGCAGTGGCGAGAGCTCACCGCTCACCTCGCGCATGTCGCTCTTCTCAGGCGGTGAATACGCCCCGACGTGCAGTAGGAACACGACCGTGAGCAGCGCGGCGAGCCAGCCGATCGCCCCCGCGCGCGAGCAGCCCCACGCGGCGAGCAGGAGGATCGAGGCCAGCACCGGCGCGAAGTAGCGAGAGACGTAGGCCGGGTTGATCTGCGAGGCGAGCCAGGCCAGGGCCAGCGTCGCCACCGGCAACGCGATCAGCGTCCACAGCAGCGTCGCCTCCCGCGAGCGGCGGTAGGCCCGGGTCGCGAACGGGGCGAGCCCGATAATCACCGCGAACAGCAGCGCCACGGTGATCCGGTCCCCGCCGAGCAGATCACGCGAGATCAGGATCGGTGTGCCATACCGCGGCGGCTTCGCCCAGGGCGCTGCGGTATGTCCCGCCTGGTAGATGAAATTCGGAAGCCACGGCAGGAACAGGATCGCCGCGCCGGCGAAGGCCAGCACGGCGTCGCGCAGCAGCCGGGGCCGGTCGTCGCTGGTCCACCAGATCGGGATCAGCGTGAGCGCGGCACCGACGCCAAAGAAGATCGCCCAGGCGTGGGTGTAGAGCATCAGCGCCTCGGAGGCGGAGAACGCGATCGCGTAGGCCCGCCGGCGATAGACGAACGCGTGAATGAAGGAAGCCGTGGCCACCAGCCCCAGCAGCCCCATCAGCTCGTACATCCGCGTCTCCTGCGCGTACTGGGTCAGCCAGGCGCTGGAGGCGAAGAGGATCGCCGCCATCACCCCTGCGCGGCGGCCGAACAGGCTCCAACCGGCCCACATCCCAACCGGGACGGTCAGCAGCCCGATGAGCAGCGACAGCGCGTGGGTCGCCGACTCGCTGGTACCGAAGGCCTGGATCCAGAAGTGCAGCAGGACGTAGAACAGCGGCGGCGAGCCGTCCTGGCGCAGCAAGCCCGGGATCTGGCTGAGCGGGTGCGAGGCGATCCCGGTGGTGATCGCCTCGTCCATCCAGAACTGCCCGGAGATGTAACGCGTGCGCAGATACGCGGAGAACGCGGTCAGCACCACCAGCAGCGTCCCCATGGTCAGCCACGTCGGCAGACGCTCGAGGAACCTCGGCGGGTGGGGGTCCAGGACCTGGGGCAGGCTGCGCACCTGCGGCGGCGGGAGCGTGGTGGCCATCTAGACGTCCGCCTTGGCCGCGCAGTCCATGAACACCCGGAAGGTCCGCTGGTGGTCGACCAGCGAGTAGCCGACGTGCCACGGGCGGACGATCGGCAGCAGCCTGGCGTGGCGTTCGGGAGCGGTCTGGAAGATCACGTTTGGGGGCTCCCCGGTGCCGGGGATGGCCGGCGGCGCCTCGACGCGAAGCGTGGGCACGCCCAGCATGTAGGCCAGCATCGGCACCTGGAAGCCCTCGGTCATCACACTCCCGCAGCCGAGGATCTGCCGCCTGCCCAGCTTCTGGACGGCTGCGGCCAAATCCTGACGCAAATGGGCCTGATATACGAGCGCGCCGTGGGTGCGCCGCAGGCTGATGACCCTCGTGCCGATCCACGGGGGGATCACCAAAAACAGCCCCACCACCGCCACCGCGCCGACCGGCAGCGCGAACCGGGAAGCCGCAATCGCTTGCAGCCTGCCGGTTCGGGCCGCGATCCAGCGAAGCCCTTGCGGGAGGGCCTGGACGAGCCAGCCCCACGCCACGCCGCCGACGATCGCCACCGGTGCCGTGCCGAGCACCAGATAGCGCCGGTTGCCTGAGAACCCGACCTGGGTTTCGATCGCGATCCCGAACCACCAGATGAACCCGAACAGCCCGATCGCCAGCAGCCACGCCTGCGCACGGCCGGCGGCGCTCGGCGGCCGGCGTCCCGACGCTGAACGGACCCGCAAGAGCCCGGCGGCGGCCGCGATCATGGCGAGGATGGCGGGGAACTTGACCCGCATCAGGATCGTCGGCCACGCCTCCTTCGCGAACACCGTGCAGACCGGACACCTGGCGAAGGCGGGGCTGTTGGAGCGGGGATGAAGCGCACGGGTTACGTTGCGCAGCAGGTGGCCGGAGCCCCACAGCTCCGGTCCGAACCAGAGCACCGGGATCAGCGCCAGCAGCGTGAGCACGAGCTTCCGCGCGCCGGCGTCACGCCAGGCCAGGATCAGTCCGAAGGGCACCCACACGACCCACACCTCAGGGCGGTCCAGCGCGGCGAAGAACCCGGCGACGAATGCCTGTCGCGGCGCGCCGTCGAGGTAGCGATCGACGGCGATCAGCAAGAGCGCGGTGGCCACTCCCTCCGAGTAGCCGAGCGCGTTGTCCGAGATGAAGCCGCCGGCGTTGACCAGGCTGCCGGCGGCGATCAGGCCGGCGAGCAGCGGGGCGAGGCGAGCAAACCTGCGGAGTTGCGCGGAGCGATCGCGGCTCAGGGGCGCGAGCTCCGCGGTCAGGCGCCAGGCCAACTTGAAGGTCATGAGCACCGCCATCACAGCTCCGGCGCGCGCCACCACGAGCCACAGGTCAGGAGCCGCGCCGCCGAACAGCGAGAACACGATGGTGAAGATCATCGGCAGCGGTTTCCAGGACGGGCCGCCGGTGGTCTGGAGATGGAGGTGGACGATCTCCCGCCCCCACACCAGCCACGCCCACGGGTCGTAGCTGGGGGTGGATGGCAGCAGCAGCGACAGGGCGCCGATCGCGACCGCGGCGGCGGCGGCGTAGACGTAAACCCGGCTGCTGGCCAGCGGGCGGACAAGCTGGACGGTGCTGGTGGGCCGGCGCGGCCGAGTTGTACGCGCAGCCGGGAATTCTGCGGTCGAAGCGGACACCGGCGGCAAGGCTAGTGGCTACCCGCCCACGCCTTGGTCAAGGCAGTTTTCGATTTTGGTTAGCTCGGCATCGGGCGCCTGACGGGGGTAGAGCAGCGCGCTTCCGATCACCTCCGCGCCCTGCGCGGTGCCGTCGACCTGGCGATCGAGGGCCGCGCTTGCCGAGGGGACGAACTGGACGGTCGGCCCGGTGGGCAGCGAGCCGATCTGGATTGCCGCCTGGCCGGCCTCGTGGGCCGGCAGGTGGTGCGCGAGCAGGCACGCGAGATGGTCCGCTCCTGAGGTGCGTAGATCGACAGCGCGACCACGACCGTGGGGTGGCTTGACCACGGCGCCGCAGCCGCACAGGAGGATCGCGACAGCGCCAAGCGCCGCCACCAACTTCGCGTGGGGCATCGCTTAAGAAGGTAGAGGATCATCTGTCGCGTGATCGCGCTAGCAGCACTCAGCGGGCCGCTGCCGAGAGTCGGCGTGATCCTCGCCGCCGCGCTGGTTGCCATCGCCCTGGTTCACCCGGCTCCACGTCCACGGGCTGCGGCGATGCTGGGGGCGCTGGTGCTGGCTCCGGTGCTCCTGCTCGGAGACATCTGGAACTCTCCGCAGCTGAGCGCTATCCACCGCCATCCGCTCGAGGCGGCGGTGGCGGGCGTCCTGGCGCTCGCGGCGGTGGTTGGGCTGGCGGTGGTGATCTCCCGCCGGCCGTCCTGGCTGGCGCCGCTGGTGGTGCTGACGCTGCCCTTCCGGATTCCGATCGACGCCGGTGGGACGACCTCGAACCTGCTCGTGCCGCTCTACTTGGTCGTCGGATCGGGCGCCTTGGCCTACGTCGTTCCGACGCTCATCCGCGGGGAGCGCGGCGGTCCCTCCGGGAACGGACTGGCTCGATCGGAGCCGGCGCCGGGATGGGTCGAGCGGTTGCTCGCGCTCTACGTCGCCGTCTATGCGCTGCAGTCGCTGTACTCGCCGGGCTTCACCAAGGCGCTCCAGGAGATGGTGTTCTTCTACGTTCCGTTCTCGCTGATGCTGTGCCTGCTGCGGCGGCTGAGCTGGAGCCGGATGCTGCTGCGCCGCTGCCTCGAGGTGGCGGTCGGTCTGGCTGTCGTATTCGCAGTGATCGGGTTCGCCGAGTATGGGACGCGGACGCTGCTGCTCAATCCGAAGCTGATCGCGGTCAACAACGTCCATACCTACTTTGCGATCAACTCGGTGTTCTTCGACCCTGACATCTTCGGGCGGTTCCTCGCCCTGGTGATGGTCACGCTGGCCGCGGTGCTCATCTACGCCGTGCGCCAGCGCGTCCAGGTTGCGGCCGCGGCGATCCTGGCTGTCCTGTGGGCGGGGTTGGTGCTGACGCTTTCGCGCTCGAGCCTCGGGGCGCTGCTGGTGGGGCTGGGGATCCTCGGCGCGCTCCGGTGGAAAGCCAGGCCGATCCTGTTGAGCGGTGTGACGGTGCTCGTGGCCGGCGTTGCCGCGGTTGCCATCTCGCCGACCACGTTTGGGCTCAACCAGGGCCTGAACGGGGCTTCCGCAGGGCGCGCCAGTCTGGTGGGAGGGGGCGCACGGCTGTTTGCCCGGCGGCCTGGGTGGGGCTACGGCTCGGGCTCCTTCGAGACCGAATACCTATGCCGGATCCGCCGCCAGTGCGGGCCCGCCGCGTCGTCAGCGCAGACCCTTTCGGCGTCCCACACGATCCCGATCACGATCGCCGCCGAACAGGGACTGGTCGGAGAGATCCCCTACCTCGCCCTGGTGATCGTCGCCGCGATCGTGCTGCTCCGAGGCGCTCGCCGTGATGCGCCGCGGGCCGCGATCGCCGCCGCCTTCCTGGCCTTGGTCTTCCACACCCTGTTATACGCCGACTTCCTCGAGGACCCGATCACCTGGACGCTGCTCGGCGCCGGCGTGGCACTTGCCTGCGGCACGGGGCGGCGGGTTGACGCGGCGCGGGCACCCAGAGGCGAACTGGCGGCTGTCGCCTGAGGCGAGGGATTCAGGAGTTGGCCGGGGCCTGGCGCTGGCAGCGCTCGCAGATGCAGTGCCGCCCATGTACTGGCTGAACATCAAGCCCCATCGCAGCCCGCCGGCGGCGAGTCGCGTGAGTGGTGGTGGCGGCCACTGGAGCGGTGCGACGCGAACGTCTTGACAGGACCACGGCGCGGAAGAGAGGAGTCAAATGCATTTCCTGCGTCCTACGATAGGAACTCGATCGGATACGAACTTGATCGGCAGAACCGGTCCGGTTGATCACCCTAGGAATTAGGATCGTCAAGGCGAGCACTACCCGTCGATCCGCTCCCTAACACCGGATTCCTGGTGATCACCAGCGAGTCCTCGCCAGAGAGGTAGGTTCGCGGCGCGGCTCGGTTACTCCTGCTTGCGCCGGCGCCGCTGCCCTCGTTGCTCACGCCGCTGCTCCTCTCGGGCGCGGCGCGTGGCGTCCGAGCGACGGGCCGCGGCGCCTCGCAGGCCGACGGTGAACGGTCCTGCAAAGCCCGAGAGCAGCCGATCGGGCTCCGGCGCTGCGCATGCCGGGCACGCCGGGCGCTCATCGGGCGGGACCCGGGCCTCGAACCGCGCGCCGCAGCGCCGGCAGGCGAAGTCATAGAGCGGCACGGGGATGATTGTGCCGTGTCAAGATCCGACGCCATGAGGCTTCCGCCCGGCCCGCGAATGGCGTCCCCATTGCAGACCGCCATCTGGTTCAGGCGCGCGCAGTGGATGATGCGCCAGTGCGCCGCGCGCTTCGGGGAGACCTTCACTCTGCGGATCTGGGGCGAGGGCAGCTGGGTGATGATCTCCAATCCCGAGCACGTCAAGCAGGTGTTCACCGGCGACCCGCGGGTGTTCCACGCCGGCGAGGGCAACCGGGTGCTGCTGCCGTTCCTGGGCCGTCACTCGCTGCTGCTACTCGACGAGGACGCGCACATGGAGCAGCGCAAGCTGCTGTTGGCGCCGCTGCACGGCAAGCGGATGCAGCGCTACGGCGAGCTGATGTCTGAGGTGGCCGCCGAGGAGATCGAGGCCTGGCCTGCCGGCGAGCCCTACCGGCTGCGGCCGCGGATGCAGGCGATCACGCTCGAGATCATCCTCCGCGCGGTGTTCGGGCTCGAGCGGGGCGAGCGGCTGGAGGAGCTCCGGCGGGAGTTGCGGCGGCTGCTCGACCTGCTGACCCAACCCCACATGTTGCTGGTGCCGATGCTGGTCGGGCCGGAGCGGCTCGCGGGAATGGCGAGCTTCCACCGGCTCCACGCGCGGGTCGACGAGTTGATCTTCGACGAGATCGCGGCTCGCCGCCGGGCGAGGGATCTGGATACGCGCGCGGACATCCTCTCGATGCTGCTCGAGGCGAGGCACGAAAGCGACGGCTCGCCGATGACTGACCAGGAGCTGCGCGATCAGCTGCTCACCCTGCTGGTGGCCGGCCACGAGACGACCGCCACAGCGCTGTCCTGGGCGGTCGAGCGACTCGTCCGCCACCCCGAGAAGCTGGCACGGCTGGTCGAGGAGGCGGAGGCCGGGCAGACCGATTACCTGGAGGCGGTGGTGACCGAGACGCTGCGGCTGCGGCCGGTGATATCGCTGGTCGCTCGCCGCCTGTGCGAGCCGGTGGAGATCGGCGGCTGGGCCCTGCCCGCCGGGGTTACGGTGACCCCGTCGATCTATCTGGTTCACCGCCGGCCCGACGTCTACCCGAACCCGGAGCGCTTCGAGCCGGAGCGCTTCCTCGAGAACCCGCCCGGCACCTACACCTGGATCCCATTCGGGGGTGGGGTCCGGCGTTGCATCGGTGGCTCGTTTGCCCATTTCGAGATGCAGGTGGTGCTCAGGGAGCTGGTGAAACGGCGCCGGCTGAGTCCCGCCCGACCGGCGCCGGAGCCGGTGTTCCGGCGCGCGATCACCGAGACACCGCGCCGCGACGCCGAGGTCGTGCTGGTTTAGAGGCGCAGACTGGCTACGCTAGCCCGGCCCATGTCGGTCACCGTTGTCGGCTCGATTGCGTTCGACGCCGTGAGCACGCCGTTCGGTAAGCGCGAGCGGATGCTCGGCGGCTCCGCGGTTCATTTCGCCCTGGCGGCGTCGTTCTTCGACGCCGTCCACGTCGTGGGGCCGGTCGGCGATGACTTCGGGGAGCAGGAGTACGCGGTGCTGCGCGAACACGGCGTCGACACCAGCGACATCGAGCACGTGCCCGGCGGCCGGACGTTCTTCTGGAGCGGCGAGTACGGATGGGACCTGAACGAGCGCCAGACGCATGACACCCAGCTCGGGGTGTTCGCGGAGTTCGAGCCGAAACTGTCCGAGGCCTCCCGCGCGGCCGATGCCGTGTTCCTGGGCAACATCCAGCCGGACCTCCAGCAATCGGTGCGCGAGCAATGCCGCGACGCCCGGTTCGTCGCGCTGGACTCGATGAACTACTGGATCGAACACGCGCGTGACGCGTTGATCGACGCGATCCGCGGGGTCGACTGCCTGATGCTCAACGACGCCGAGCTGCGCGAGCTGACCCACGAGCCGAACTTCGTCCGCGCCGCCGCTCAGGTGCGCGAGTGGGGACCCCGGGTGGTGGTCGCCAAGCAGGGGCAATACGGGGCGCTGATGATCACCGAAGAGGGCTTCTTCGCGCTGCCCGCCTATCCCCTGGAGACGGTTGTCGATCCGACCGGCGCCGGCGACTGCTTCGCCGGCGGGTTCATGGGCTACATAGCGGCGCATCCCGCGATCGAGCTCGACCATGAGTTTCTCTCTCAGGCGATGGCCTACGGCACCACGCTGGCGTCGTTTAACGTCGAGGAGTTTGGAGTTGAGCGGATGGTGCACCTGACCAGCGAGGAGATCGCCGAGCGAGTCGCCGAGCTGCGGCGGATGACGCAGTTCGGGGAGCGGCCGGTCGAGCTCAGACGCTGAGATCGCGCCCGTGCGCGCCTGAGGTGACAGGACTTGCGCCGGCGGGTAGGATCGGCCTGTCGTGACGTGGGGATTCCTGTGGTTGATGCTCGCCTTGAAGATTCCGCTGATCGGGCTGCTCGCCATCGTGTGGTGGGCGATCAAGCAGAAACCCGAGGATTCGTCGTCGTCGTCTCAGGACGATGACGGCGGCATAAAGCGCCAGTGCGTGCATCCGCGTAAGCCGTTCCCCCGGCACCCGCGGCGCGGACCCCACGGCGATCCGGCGCCGCACCCGCCCGCGCGCGTGCGGAGCGTGCGGGCGCGAGCGCGTTCGCTGGGCAGCCACTGAGGACGGCGTCGCCGGCGGCCACCGAGCGCGGCACCGGCGGTGATCCGCTTGCACTGGCAGACTTGGCGGCGATGGCCGAACCCGTCACCTCCGTGCTCTCGGACGGCACGATCCTCGAACTGGTCGCGGCCGGGCGGATCCGCATCGATCCCTGGGCGCCTGAACTCGTGCAGCCGGCCAGCGTCGATCTGCGCCTCGGCGACTCGTTCCGCGTGTTTCACAACCACCGGGCATCGGCGATCGACCTGCGACAGCCGCCGGAGAACCTGACCGAGGAGGTCGTCGTTCCGCGGGAGGAGTCGTTCGTGATCCACCCCGGCGAGTTCTGCCTGGGCCGCACGCTCGAGTGGGTCGAGCTGCCGGACGACATCGTGGCCCGCATCGAGGGGAAGTCGAGCCTCGGCCGCCTCGGGCTGATCGTGCATGCCACGGCCGGGTTCTGCGACCCCGGGTGGCGGGGGACGCTGACGCTCGAGCTGAACAACCTGACCCGGGTGCCGATCAAGCTCTACCCGGGGCTGCTGATCGCCCAGCTGTCGTTCATGGCACTCGACCGCCCGGCGAAGCGGCCCTACGGCAGCCCCGAGCTCGGCAGCCATTACCAGGGCCAGCGGGCGGCGACCGAGAGCCGGTACGAGGGCGCGCCGAGCGCCGAGGAGCCGAGATCGCCGCGCGCGAACGTGAGATAGTTCCATCGTGCTCTCGACGCTGATCGCCGCCGCCGAGCCTTCCCACGTCCCGTTCTTCGTCGCCGGGGGCGTGCTGGCGGTGTGGGCGGTGGTCCTGTCGTGGATGGGGCTGAACCGACCGGACTTCCCGTTCAGCGGCGTAGGCGAGCGCGCCGTCGTCGGGTTCAGCTTCGTGCTGGCAGCGGTCGCGATCGCGATGGCGATCGTGACCAGTAAGTA
>DAIQND010000062.1:0-11653 GCA_036788555.1 Solirubrobacteraceae bacterium
GCTCGAGCCACTCCAGCGACTCGATGTCGAGGTGGTTGGTCGGCTCGTCGAGCAGCAGCAGGTCCGGGTCGCCCACCAGCGCCCGGCCCAGGGAGGCGCGGGTCAGCTCGCCGCCGGAGAACGTGCGCAGCGGACGCTCGAGGTCCTGCTCGTCGCGGAAGCCGAGACCGCGCAGGCTGGCCAGAGCGCGCTGGCGCCAGTCGTACCCGCCCGCCTGCTCGAGCCGGGCCTGGGCCTCGGCGTAGCGGCCGAGGGTCGCCGAATCGTGGGCTCCGGCCGCCATCGCCTGTTCAAGCGAGGCCAGCTCGGTCTCGATCGCCACCAGCGCGCGGGCGCCGGTGAGGACGTACTCGCGCAGCGACAGATCCCGGTCGCGCGGCGGACGCTGATCGTGAAGCGCCACGCTCACCCCCTTGCCCAGCACCAGCTCGCCCTGGTCAAGCGAGGCCTCGCCGGCCAGCATCCGCAGGAGGGTGGTCTTGCCCGCGCCGTTGCGGCCCGAGAGCGTCATCCGGTCCCGCCGCTCGAGCTTGAAGGAGATGCCGCGCAGCAGCGGCTCGCCGGCCACGTCCTTGCCGAGATCGGATGCGATCACCACCGCCATGTCGTCAGTGATGGTAGGAGGGGACCCCGGCTCGCCGCCAAGTACGATCCCCCGATGCCCGCGCCACCCTGGCCGCCCGAGCCGCCGTTCGAGATGCCGCCGGCCCGGACCCTCCCGGTCCGCGGGCGGGGCGAGCTCTTCCTGCGCGACAGCGGCGGCGACGGCCCCGCCGTGATGCTGCTGCACGGCTGGATGGTGACCGCCGATCTGAACTGGTCCGGGGCGTACCGACCGCTGATCGAGGCGGGCTACCGGGTGCTGGCGATCGACCACCGCGGCCACGGCCGCGGACTGCGGCCGCTCGTCCCCTTCCGGCTCGAGGACTGCGCCGCCGACGCAGCCGCGGCGCTGCGGGAGCTGCGAGTCGCGCCGGCCCTGGTCGTCGGGTACTCGATGGGCGGAGCGATCGCCCAGCTGCTGGCGCGCGACCATGCCGACGTTGCCGCCGGGGTCGTCCTGAGCGGGACTGCTCAGCATTGGCAGGATCCCGAGACGCGGCGGATCTGGAAGGCGATGGGGCTGCTCGGGCTCAGCCTGTCGCTGGCGCCGCGGACCTTCTGGCGCCTTGGCTTTCGCCGGGCCGGCGTGCCCCAGAACCGGCGCACCGTCTGGATCCAGTCCGAGATGATGCGCCACTCGGCGCGGGACATCGCCGAAGCCGGACGCGAGCTCGGCCGCTTTGACTCCCGCCCCTGGCTTGGTTCGGTCAAGGTGCCGATGGCGGTGGTGATCACCACAAGCGACGAGGCGGTGCCGGTGTACAAGCAGCGCGAGCTCGCTGCCGCGGCCGGCGGACCGGTATTCGAGGCTCCGATCACGCATCTCGACGTGGTCGATCGCGCCGACGCGTATAACCCGGCGCTGTTCGAGGCGCTGGGAGCACTGCGCTCGGCGGCCGTGCCCAGCGACGATGCAGCCGCCGGGGTGGCGAGGTAGCCTTCGCCCCGATGCCTCGCGCCCGGATCCTCGCCGCCCTGGTGACCGTGGCCGCCGCGGTACTGGTGCTGGCGCCCAGCGCGCTGGCGCGTGCCTATGCCGGCGAGGGGTGGTACGGCGAGACGAGCGACAAGACGATCACCTACGCGATGTACCTGGTGATCATCTTCTTCCCGCTGGTGATCCTCGTCCTCTCGCTGCTCCAGGCGCGGCTTGACCGACGCAAGCACGCCAGGTTGAACTCCGCTCGCCGGCGGGCCGCCAGCGCCGACTGGCGCGGGGGCTGGTAGCTCTCCGCTCAGAGCCCGAGAACCAGGTCTTCGGCCTCGGCGCAGTCCTCGCCGTTCGCGGCCCCGCCCGGCTCGAGTGCTCCCGGGTGACACCCCCGTATCTGCTCGAGGATGTCGGCGCCGAGCTCACGGGTGTCGTACGCGCAGACCAGCGTGACCGGTGCGTGGCCGAAGACGAGGTTCAGCAGCGACTCGCAGCGCTGCCACTGGCGCAGAGCGGTCTGTGACCGGATCTCCCGGACCGGCTCAGCGAAGATCCGCACCCACGGCGCACCCGCCTCGAGCGATCGGTCAACGAACCCGCGAATGCCTCGCAGCGTGTCGATCGGGGTTTCAAAGGAACGGCGATCGGCGAACTCCACGCGCCCGCTCCCGGCGCCCAGCGGCGCGCGGAGCCGCTCGATGCGCGCCGCGCTGGTGATCACCAACGCGGCCTCCGAGCGCCGCACGGCATCGGCGAGGAACTCCGCCGCCGAGCTGAGGATCTCCTCCTCGGTTTCGTAGGGCAGCAGCTGATGCTCGAGCATCGTGCGGCTGGGAGGGCGACCCGAGACGAGATAGTCGATCGTCACGCGCAGGGCCCGCGCCAGCGCCGCCAGCGTGCTCGGCCGCAGGTTGACCCGCCGGCCCGCCTCGACCTGGGCGATCGCCGACCAGCTGATCCCAGAGTGGACGGCGAGCGCCTCCCGCGTCAGCCCGGCGCGCTCGCGCGCGACCCTCAGCCGCTGCCCGATCCCTGAGTGCTTGTCGTCGTCCTCCACGTATCGCTCCGCCGCCGTTCGCATCCTGCCCTGAAACTCGGGGCGCCTCACCGACGGAGGCCGGCCTGCGGCCACCGGGCGGCATGTTACATTGAGTGTGTCAGTTGACGCAAGGGATTATGAGACGCGGCGCCGCACACCCGAGCACTCCGGCGGCCCTCGAGCGGGCCGTCGACAGCATGCGCGAGACCCAGGGCCGCGCACGCCAGCTATGGCACGTGTTCGACAACAGCCGAGTCCCGATGGTGATGGTCGACAACGCTCGGCGCTACCTCGCCGCCAATGCTCCGGCCCGGCTGCTGTTCCGCCTCCGACTGGCGGAGCTCCGGCACCGGCGCATCGAGGACCTGACGGCGCCGCGCCAGCTGAGCGGCCTCTATGAGCGCTGGCAGCAGCTGATGGACGATGGCGCCGTCGCCGGCCCCTACGACGTCGGCTTTCCCGACGGCACCGAACTGAAGATCGTCTACTGCGCGTTGCGCAACGCTCTCCCCGGTCAGCATCTGATCGTGTTCGCTCCTGCGGAGTGGCCGGGTGACGAATTCGGCCAGGCGGAGGTCGACGATCTCGAGCGCGAGCCGCTGATCCGGCCGCTCTCGCCGCGCGAGCGGGAGGTGCTCGGCCTGATTGCCGCAGGCGCCGACCAGCACCAGATCGGCGATGCGATGACGATCTCCGCGGCCACCGTGCGCACCCACGTCCGCAACCTGCTTCGTAAGCTCGGTGCCCGCAACCGGGCGCACGCGATCGCGCTCGCCATGCAGGGCGGGTTGATCGAGCTACCCCCGCTCGCCGAGGATCAGCCGAAACTCAGATCCTGAACACCGGGATCAGGCGCTGCTCGTGCTCGGCGTCGATGCGCGCGATCACCTCGACGTGCCCCTCGATTCCCGACCCGCGCAGCTTGGTGGCCAGCAGCTCATCGACCTGGAAGATGCCGGCGCTGTTCGACATCTCGATCTCCACCCTGACCGCCTTGTCGCGCCCCGGCGAGATCTTCACCTCCTCGATCGCGTAGGCCGACAGCGAGTGGATGTTCTGATGACCCGCCTCGAACGGCACGCGGGACCTGCCGCGGGCCATGTCCAGGGCGTCGGCCACCCGGACGATCCCCGCCTCGACGGTCAGTGGCTTGTGCTGGCGGCGATGGCTGATGATCGCGTGCAGCACCTCGGAGAGGATGACCGTCCGCTCCGGCTCGTCGTATATCCCATTGAGCAGCTCCGGCAGCTTGTCGGCGGCGAGGAACAGGCTGAAGCGCTCGTGGTCCTCGCGGTGGATCGACATCCCGATGCAGTGCAGGAGGCAGCCGGCCGCGATCACGACCTCCGCGTCGTGGTCGCTCATCCCGTAGTCGACGCTGATGCTCGGCGTGACGCCGCGGCGGAACAGCAGCCGAGCCAACCGCAGGGCGATGTTGAGCACGATCTGGATGTGGACCCAGGAGTGATCGGACATCCCCAGGCGGCGGCTGGCGTTGACCGCCGACACGTGCCACCACGCCTTGACCTGCTCGTCGTGATTGACCGCGTCGAGCAAGCGCTCGAGCCTGCGGTTGCCGCGCGTGGGTGCGCGCACGCGCACCGAGGCCAGCGCCTCACGCGGCGGAAGCGGCGCACTCGCGTCTTGCTCAGCCACCCGCCGCCTCGATCAGCACCCCTTCGCGAAGGCCACCTCCGGCCAGCGCCAGCGGGACACCGAACAGCTCCGCCGCGGCGTGCAGGATCAGCAGACCCGCGGGAAGCAGTCGCACCCGCTCGGGCTCAAGCCCCGTCCGTGCGGCAACCTGGGCGCTGGGCGCGGCGCTCAGCACCTCGAGGGCGTGCGTGAACGCGCGCCGGTTCAGCGTTCTTCCCGCAACCTGAGCCAGCGAGGCGGCGCTCCCGCCGACGGCCACGGCGCGAGCGGGCCGCGGAGGCTCGAGGCCGGCCAGCGAGTCCTCCACCGCCTGGCGAGCCTCGGCGAGCTCGTCGGGGGCCGGTGGGTCAGAGCCCAGGTATCGGCGGGCCAGGCCTCCGGAACCCAGCGGAAGCGAGACCGACCACCGGACCTCGGCCGGAGGGAGTCCGACGACCAGCTCCGAGGAGCCGCCGCCGACGTCCACCACACCCAGCTCACCGTCGACGGCTCCGCCGCAGGCGCGGGCCGCTCCGCGAAACGCCAGCCTTGCCTCCTCCTCCCCGGTGAGGATCCGCACGTCCAGGCCGCAGGCGTCGCGAATCGCCGCCGCGAGTTCGTCTCGATTGGCCGCGCTGCGGATCGCGGCGGTGGCGACGGCCCGCACCTCGCCGGACCCGAGCCGGCGGGCGGTTGCGAGCTGTGCGGCGACCACGCGGGCGATCTCGGCGCACTTGGCGGGCGAGATCGCGCCGTCTGCCCGTCCGCTCAGCGCGAGATGGGTGAAGGCTCGCTCCTGGTGCACCTCGGTGATCGCCTCCGGCTCGCAGTCGGCGACCAGCAGCCGCGTCGTGTTCGAGCCGATGTCGATGCAGGCACGGCGCACGGGTTGCGACTCTAATGCGCGCGGCGCGGGCGCGCTGTCGCGTTCGGAGCGCGCGGCGCGGGCGCGCTGTCGCGTTCAACCCTCGGGAGCGATCCTCGCCACGCGAGGCCGCGGGACCAGCCGGGCCGCTGCGGGAATGCCGATGAACACGCACGCGCCGCAGCCGACCAGGAGTGCGGTGTGGACGGTGGAGGCGGTGACGCCGCCCGCCAGCGCCACGCCGGCCAGGCCGGCGCCGATCCCGGCGCCGAGCAGCCGGCCGACCGACAGCAGCGCCGAGGTCCTGCCGTGAGACGCCGACGGCGAGGCGTTCAGCGCCGCGCGTGACGTCGGAACAAACAGCATCCCCAGCCCCAGGCCGACCGGAATCAGCGGGAGGATCGTGACGGGGCTGTGCAGCGGCATCCCAGGGATTCCGAGCACCAGCAGGCCGAGCGCCGCGGCCACGAAGCCGCCGACAGTTGGTAGGCGCTCACCGTGCTGATCGACGAGGCGCCCGGCGACCGGCGCAGCGGCGCCGACCAGCAGCGCGACCACCACCAGAACAGCCGATGCCCCGAGCGCGGAGAACCCAGCGGCGCGCTGCAGGTACTGCTCGGCCAGGTAGAAGCAGCCGATCATCACGGCGAAGGTGAGCGCCGCCACCGCGGATGCCGTCAGCACCACGCTGTTGAGTGCCGGATGCCCGGTGGTCTCGCCGTGGACGGTCGACGGGACCAGGCGGAAGATGCCGGCCGCCGCGAGCAGCGCCAGCGGCACCAGCGCCCACCAGTCTGCTCGCCACCCCAGCGCGACGGTCAGCACGCCGCCCATCACCGGGCCCAACAGGTTCGAGACGCCGGCGCTGGCTCCCCAGATCCCGAGGGCGCTGCCCCGCCGCTGCGGCGGAAAGCCGCTGACCGCCCCGGCCAGTGCGGCGGGGCTGACCAGACCGGCGCCGACGCCCTGAACGATCCGGGTGGCGACCAGCACGGCCATCGACGGCGCGGCCGCCCCGGCGGCGGCGCCCGCAGCAAACAGCCCCAGGCCGAGCAGCGCCAGCCGGCGGACGTCGTAGCGGTCAACCAGCGAGCCGCCGGGAAGCAGCGTAAGCGCGTAGGCCAGGAAGTAGGCGCTCAGCACCACGGCGGTGGAGCCGCTCGATACGTGCAGGCTGTGGGCGACCGACGGCAGCGCGACCGTGATCAGCGTCCCGTCGAGCTGCAGCAGCGCCGCGGCGGCGGTGCACGCGGCCAGGCGCCGCCAGGCGCCGGGCGGCAGCGGCTCCCGCCCCGCACGGCGCGCCCGCCCCGATGAAGGGCCCAAGCCCCGGCGTCTCGCAGCCAGCGCCGGTAAAGCCGATTTGACGCTCACAGCTTCCCACGATAGTCCTTGCGCGCTCTCTCCGCCCGGGCTGGCATCCTCTGCTCCGATGTCCCTGCGCGCGCGTGCCTGGCATCGCAGCCACACCTTCACCCACCAGCAGTTCCCCGCCGAGCGGCTCGCCAGCGAGCGCCAGAGCACCGTCTCGCTGTGCCTGCCGGCTCGCAACGAGGCGCGCACGATCGGTGCCATCCTGGAGCAGCTGCTACCGCTGATCGGGCTGGGGGTGGTGGATCAGGTGCTCGTGGTCGATAACTCCACGGATGGCACTGCCGAGATCGCCCGCCGCCTCGGAGCCGAGGTGCACGCTCAAGCCCAGCTGGCGCCAGAGCTCGGGCCCGTGCTCGGAAAGGGGGACGCGATGTGGCGCGCGCTGCGCGTGCTCCGGGGCGATGTGATCTGTTTTTTGGATGCGGACTCCGAGCAGGTGGGACCGCATTTCGCCTGCGGGCTGCTGGGGCCACTGATCTGCGAGCCCGGCCTGTCGTTCGTCAAGGGCTGCTATCGCCGCCCGTTCCGGGTCGGTGAGACCGTCGTCCCGGACGGCGGTGGGCGGGTGACCGAGCTCACCGCCCGGCCGCTGCTCAACCTGTTCTATCCCGACCTTGCCGCGCTCGAGCAGCCACTCGCCGGCGAGATCGCCGCGCGCCGGGACCTGCTCGAGCGGCTGCCGTTCGTGACCGGCTACGGCGTCGACATCGCGCTGGTTCTCGACGCCTACCACGCGGTGGGCCTTCGCGGGATGGCTCAGGTCGACCTCGGCGTGCGCCAGAACGCGCACCAGCCGCTACGCGATCTCGGGCCGATGGCTTACGAGGTGTTGCGCGCCGTCGTCTCGCGTCTGGAGCGCGAGGGCCGCTGGCAGGAGCCGCTGCCCCACGGCTTCACGCTGCCGGGATCGGGCTTCCCGAGCCCGGCTGCTCCGGAAACGCTGCAGCTAGAGGCCGACGAGCGTCCCCCGATGGTGAGTCTGCGCGCGGCAGCGTGACCCGGCTGCGCTGGATATGGCTGATGGCCGCGGTGGTGCTGGCCGCCGGCTGCGGCGTCGCCCCGTCCGGCGGCTCGGGGGGCGGAAACGCCAGGGTCCCCGCCACCGGCGCCGCGGCCCTCGGGCTTCAGGCCCACCCGCAGGCAGTCCAGCCAACCGTCGGCGCCGCCGCGCCGTCAGACATCGCTTCCGGGGGGCCGCCGGTCGTGGGCGATCCCAACGCCCGGCCGCCGACCTTGGCCCAGGTCAGGGGCGAGCTCAAGCAGGAGGAGAGGATCGCCCAGGAGCTCAACTCGCTGACCAGCGGCCAGGGATTCGTGTTCCCGATCCAGCCGCTCGGCGCGGTCGAGCCGCCGACGACCTGGTCGCCGGACATGGGCGTGGACATCTCTACCGTGGGGGCGGCGTGCGGCAACTCCGCCGTCGAGGTGGCGGTGACCAGCGGCGTGATCGTCCAGGAGGGGATTTCCGGATTCGGCCCCTACGCGCCGGTGCTGCGGGTGGCCGGCGGGCCGCTGAACGGCCGCTACATCTACTACGGCCACGCCGCGCCCGACCTCGTCCCCGTGGGGACGGTGGTGGCCGCCGGCCAGCCGATCGCGGAGGTCGGCTGCGGAATCGTCGGGATCTCCACCGGGCCGCACCTGGAGATCGGCATCAGCGACGTCAACGGCCCCACGTGCTGCCCCGGCTACCAGGTCACCTCTCCGGCGCTGGAGTCGCTGCTCTACCGGCTCTACCGCGCCTCACTGAGCGGCGGCTGATCGGATTCGCGCCCTCGGTTGCGGGGCATAACCCGAGCATGGCCCTCTTCCGTAAAGACCCAGGCACGGTGGCCGATCCCGCTGCCGCACCCGGCGGCCCAGCCGACGGCGCGCCGGCCGGTGGCGCTCCGGCCGGGAACATGCTGCCGACCCGCCGTCGCCGCCGCACGGCCGTCGAGCGGGTGTTCGTCCGGCTGGTCGCCACCGCCGGCATCGTCGGGATCGGCGTGGGCCTGGGCGCCCTCTTGGTGTCCAACAAGGTGCAGGGCTGGATCACCGGACTGGTGGTGGCGCTCGTCAGCGTGGTGCTGGCCGCTCTGCTCTGGTCTTCCCGCCAGCTCTGACCTGGGAGCCGGAGCGCAGCCTCACGCGCAGGTGATCGCGATGTGGTCGAGCAGCCACCCCGACGTGGTGCCCGCTGCGCGGACCAGGTTGACTGGGCCCGAGCACTGCTGGGTCCCGCTGTCCTGCACGGAGGTCGTCCGCACGAACACGACCGCGTTGCTCGCCGATTGATTGACCACGTTGGCGCTGTCGAAGGTGACGGAGCGGGTGTGGCTCATGGTGGATTCGAGCCCCTGCAGCCCGAGCATCTGCTGGCGGAATGCGGGATCGGCCAGCGTCCACGCCTGCGCGAACTGGTGCGCGGCGGCGAGGTGGTAGAAGGTCTCGACGGCTCCGGCCGGGCTTCCTGCGCCAGCCGGCTGGAGCGCCGATGCCGGCCCGGGCAAGGACACAATCGGTCGTGACTGCGGCGGCTGGCTGGCCGCCGCGTGGCTGCTGGCGGAGGTCGAGGCATTGGTGCTGCCCGATGTCGAATGGTGGCGGCTGCCCGAAGCCCGCTTGGCCGGGTGCGCCGACCCGGCCGACACGGCAGGGTTGACGCGAGCGATCGCCGGGTGGGATTTCGGCTTGCCCGAATTCGCCAGTGCGATCGCGACCACCGCGATCACAGCCACCAGCGCCGTGGCCAGCGCCGCCAGAGGAACTCGCGAGCGCCCCGAACGGCTGATCGCCATCACCGGCTCGGGCCGGCGCGCGGGCTCCGGCTGCAGCGCCGTCTTCAGCCGGGCGATGAGCTCCCCGGCCGAACGGGGGCGCGCCTCCGGATCACGCGACATGGCACCCATCAGCACCTGCGCTGCCTCGGCCGGCGCGCCCGGCCACGCCTTTCTCAGGTCCGGGGGTGGTTGCGTGGCGATTGCATGAGCCAGCGCCATCGGGTTGGGCTCGTGGCGGGCCTTTTCGCCCGAGAGAGCCTCAAATGCCACGGCGGCGAGCGCGTACACGTCAACCGCCGGCGTGGCGCGGCTTCCCTCGAGCTGCTCGGGGGCCATGTACCGGAACGTCCCCACGACCGCACCCGTGGTCGTGAGCTGGCTTCGGTCAGGCACCGCGGCAACGCCGAGATCGGCCAGCTTGACCACACCGTCCGCCCCGAGCAGGATGTTCGCCGGCTTCACGTCCCGGTGCACGATCCGGCGTTCGTGGATTGCGTCCAGCGCGCGGCTCACGCCCTCGAGAATCATGAGCGTCGCAGGTATGTCGGGCTTCTGGCCGCGCCGGAGCCGGTCCGCCAGCGTCTCCCCCTCCACGTACTCCATCACGATCACTTCCTCGCCATCCTCGGTGGTGACGATGTCGTAGATCGAGACGAGGTTCGGGTGCCCGAGAGACGCCCCGATCAGCGCCTCCCGACGCAGCCGCGAGCGTGCGGCGACGTCGTCAGGCGTATGGATGCGCTTCAGCGCCACCCTGCGCCCGAGCAGCGTGTCCTCGGCCAGCATGACCGTGGAAGAGCCACCGGACCCGAGCCGTGAGATGGAGCGGTACCGATCGAGGGTCAGTGTTGAGGCCACGATCTCGACATACCCATCTGGCGGGCCTGATGCACCCCTCAGCCGCCGCCGGTCCCTTCCCGGGCGTCGCTACATTCGGACGGTGGCCTCCTCGAGCCCCACCCAGTTCTCCCTCGGCCGCGAATCCGGGGACGACGGGTCGTTCCGGCGCCAGGACAGCAGCTTCCGCAATTGGGTTTCCGCCGACGGATCGACAGAGTTCCCGCTGGAGGCCGGCCGCTACCACCTGTACGTCGCCCGGGCCTGTCCCTGGGCCCACCGCACGATCATCGCTCGGCGGCTGATGGGGCTCGAGTCGGCGATCGGGATCTCCTACGCCGATCCGCTGCGCGACGACCGCGGCTGGGCGTTCACCGGAGCTGAACACAGCGACCAGATCAACGGCTTCTCGTATCTCGCCGAGGCCTACACCGCCACCGATCCGGCGTATGACGCGCGGGTTACCGTGCCGGTCCTGTGGGACAGGGAGACCGGGGTGATCGTCAACAACGAATCGGCGGACATCCTCCGGATGCTCGGCACCGTGTTCGCGCCGCTGGCCGAGCATCCGATCGACCTCTACCCCGAGCCGTTGCGCGCCGAAATCGACGAGCTCGGCGCCCACATCTACGACAACGTCAACAACGCCGTCTACAAGGCGGGATTCGCCCGGCGCCAGGAGGTATACGAGCGCGAGGTGCGATCGCTGTTCGCGGCGCTCGATGAGCTGGACGAGCGCCTCTCCGGGCGCCGGTTCCTATTCGGCCCCTCCCCCGTCGAAACCGACATCCGCCTGTTCACCACGCTGGTGCGCTTCGACGCCGTCTACCAGATCCACTTCAAGTGCTCGCTGCGCAAGCTGATCGAGTACGAGCATCTCTGGGCCTACGTCCGCGACCTCTACCAGCACCCGGGCATCGGCGAGACCGTCAACTTCGGCGAGATCCGCGCCCACTACTACCGGACCCACCCGATGATCAACCCCAGCGGAATCGTCGCCCTCCAGCCTCTGGCCAGCTTCGAGGAGCCGGCGGGGCGTGAGGGACTGTCCGGCTGAGGCGGCGGCGGGTCACGGCCCGCCCGCGGTCGCGGCGCCCGGTCGCGGCCCCGCCCCGCGGCCCCGACCCGCGGCCCCGACCCCGGACCGCTCCCGGACCGCTCGCGCCCAGCACGACCTGAGCGCGATCCATTTGGGTCCATAGTGGACCCTTTTGCATCACCCTCAGACGGGTTAGCGCCGCCGGAGGACGAGCCGCAGCACCAGCAGGCCGCCGAGGACGCCTATCAGCGGCGCCGGGTTGCGCTTGATCCGGTTGAGCAGGACACCGCCCATCAGGGATAGCCCCTGGATCGGCGCCGCCTCCTCGGCTGGGGGCGGCGGTGGCGGTGGCGCCGCGCGGGGCGGTGGCGGAGGGGGCGGCGGGGGCGCCGCCGCCCCGCTCGGGGACGGCGTCGGTGCGGCAGGCGTGGGTGCGGCAGGCGTCGGTGCGCCAGGCGTCGGTGCGCCAGGCGTCGGCGCGGCAGGCCCGGTCGGAGCCTCAGGCGCCGCGGCGGGCGCGGTCGGCGATGGCGGCGTCACCTCGGTCGGCGGCTCAACGGGGGCCCCG
>DAIQND010000063.1:0-11609 GCA_036788555.1 Solirubrobacteraceae bacterium
CCCTGCTGATTGGCTCCTGAGATGCGAGCTCGTAGCCGCCGCCTCGCTCCGGTCGCGACCCTCGCCGCGTTCGCCCTTGGCGCGTGCGGGACCTCCGGTCACCGAACGCCTTCCAACGCCTCCACCACCAAGCGCCACGTCGCGGCATCGCAGCTCAGCGCCCGGGACCCGGTGCTGGCCCGGCTGGGGCTGCCCCCGGTGCGCGGACGCTCGCCGCTACCGGGCTACCTGATGATCGCCGACCGGGACAACGGCCGCTTGATCATCGTCAACCCGGCCAAGCAGATCGTCTGGCGGTTTCCCCCTCCCGGCGGGGCCGGGGTCCCGTTCGGTGGACCTGATGATGCGTTCGTCTCCGCGGATCGCCGCTACATCAGCACCAACGAGGAGCTGTCGGACACGATCGCGGTGATCACGCTGGCCGCGCATCCCCGGATCGTGTGGCGCTTCGGCCATCAGGAGGTGCAGGGCAGCGCGCCCGGCTACCTGGCCCACCCCGACGACGCATACCTGCTGGCCAACGGCCAGATCCAAGTCGCCGACATCATCAACTGCCGGCTGCTGTGGATCAGCTGGGCCAAGCAGATCGTGCACTCGATCGGCAGCGCCGGGAACTGCGCTCACGACCCCCCGGCGGCGCTGAGCGATCCCAACGGGGACACGCCGCTGCCCGACGGCGGCGTCCTGGTCACCGAGATCGGCGGCTGGGTCGACCGCTTGGACCGCGCCGGTCGGCTGCTGTGGTCGATCAAGACGCCAACCGACTATCCCTCCGACGCCCAGCTTTTGCCCAACGGCAACGTCCTGGTTGCCGGGTACAACAGCCCGGGACGGATCGACATCCTCACCCCGCACGGGCAGATCGTCTGGACCTACCAGAAGCTTTCCGGCCCCGGCGAGCTCAACCAGCCGTCACTGGCGGTGATGATGCCGAACGGGATGATCGCCGCCAACGACGACGACAATGACCGGGTCGTGGTGATCGATCCAAGAACCGATCAGATCGTCTGGCAGTACGGCCACGACGGGGTCCCGGGGAGCGCCCCGGGATACCTGCGCAAGCCCGATGGGATCGACCTGATCCCCTAGCGTCGGACCTCGGCGTAGCCTCGGAGGATCACCCGAATGACGAGCTTCGAGGAGCTGCTCGAGCGATGGGACGGGGAGACGGCGGTCATCCGCCGTGACCGCCAGACGGATGGCTGGATCTTCCTCTGTATCCACTCGACCCGCCCGGGCGTCTCCGGCGGCGGGACGCGGATGAACGTGTACGCCAGCCCGGCCGATGGGCTGGCCGACGCGATGCGGCTGGCCAAGGCGATGACGCGCAAGCTGGCGGTGGCGGAGCTGCCTTTCGGCGGAGGCAAGGGCGTGCTTGCGGTTCCCGAGCTACCGTCGGGGGGCCGCCGGCGCGAGCTGCTGCTGCGCTACGCAGAGCTGATCGAGTCGCTGGGGGGCGTCTACCGCACGAGCTCTGACATGAACACGGATGAGGCGGACATGGACGTGATCGGCGAGCGCACGCGCTACGTCTTCGGGCGCTCCCCCGCGGCCGGCGGCGCCGGCAACCCGGCCCGGCCCACCGCGACCGGCGTGTTTCACGGGATCCGTGCCAGCGTGGCACACGCGTTTGGCAGCGACGAGCTGCGCGGCCGGAGCGTCCTGATCCAGGGTGCCGGCGGCGTCGGGTCTCAGCTCGCGGCCCAGCTGGCGGCAGCCGGGGCTTCGGTCCTCATCGCCGACGTTGACAGCAAACGCGCGCGCGAGGTGGCGGAGCGAGTTGCCGGCGCGGTCGTGGACGTCGGAGATGTCCCCGACGCCGCCGTCGATGTGTACGCGCCGTGCGCGGTCGGAGGCGTCCTGAACCTCGATACCGCAGCCCGGCTGCGCTGCCGGGTGATCGCCGGCTCCGCCAACAATCAACTCGCGGAGCCCGAGACGGCGGAGATCCTCCAGACGCGCGGAATTCTCTATGCGCCGGACTACGTGATCAACGCCGGCGGCGCGATCGCGCTCGTTGGGCTTGAGCAACTCGGCTGGAGCGAATCGCAGGTTGAGGCGGCCCTCAGAGGCGTCGGAGACACGCTGCGGACGATCTTCCGCCGGAGCGAGCATGACGGCGTGCCAACCGCCGTCGCGGCCGACAGGCTGGCGGACGAGCGGGCGGCTTAGAACAGCCCCAGCTGCGCCGCGGGCTCGACGGCCCAGGCCGGCTCGCCCGCTTCGGCGGGCTCCGGGAGCGCCTCGTCGATCTCGGGCGGCTCTTCGACCGGCGGCGGCTGCCCGGGCGCGCCCAGTGCGAGCAGCGACGGGATTCGCTGGAAGTCCCCCCGCAGCGTCTCGAGCATCGACGGCGTGTAGAGCGCCGCCGCCGGGTGATACAGGGGGTACAGGCGCACGGCTCGTGAGCCGATCACACGCACCTCCTCCCGGCCGTGCAGCCGCGAGATACCGGTCGTGTCCTCACGCAGGAGCTTGGTGGCGAAGTTGCCCAGGGTGCAGATCATCACCGGCTGGATCAGCTCGACCTGGCGCTCCAGATAGCCGCGGCACGTCTCGATCTCCTTCGGATGCGGGTCGCGGTTGTCCGGTGGCCGGCACTTGAGCGTGTTGGCCACGAACACATCCCCGCGCTCCATCCCGATCTCGCCGAGCAGCCGATCGAGCAGCTTCCCCGCCTGACCCACGAACGGGAGCCCCATCCGATCCTCGTTGGCGCCGGGGGCCTCGCCGACGAACATCAGCTCGGCGTCGGCGTTCCCGGAACCGAACACCACCGTCGTGCGGGTCTGATGCAGGGGGCAGCGCGTGCACTGCCTCGCCTCCTCATAAACCGCCTTCAGCAGCTCCCGACGCTCGGCTGGGCTGCTCACGGATGGACTCCCAGGCATGCCGGTTTCGACACGGGCGCGATGGTAGCCCTGGGGGAGGACGGGGTATGCTCGTTTTTGAGGCCGTCACTCCGATAGGACGGACCTTGCACAAAAAACCCCTCTTTCTCTCTGCCGACCGGTATCTCAATGCGGGAACTGGAACGGGATTCCTTCTCACGCGCCCTGACGATCGTCGGCCCCGGCCGTCTCGGCACCGCACTGACCAGGGCGCTGCGCGACGCGGGATATGGCGTCCGCGGCCCCGTCGGCCGAGGCGCCGACGGGGCCGGCGCGGACGCGGTGCTGCTGTGCGTCCCGGACGCCGAGATAGCCGCCGCGGCTGCGACGCTCGCACCAGGCCGACTGGTCGGCCACTGCTCGGGCGCCACCACACTCGCTCCACTGGCGCCGCACGAGGCGTTCTCGCTGCACCCGCTGATGGCGGTCGCCGCGCCGCACGCTGACTTCCGCGGTGCCGGCGCGGCGGTGGCGGGCACTAGCGACCGCGCCCGGGCGCTGGCGCAGGAGCTGGCGCTGGCGCTGGGAATGCACCCGGTCGAAATCTCCGACCATGACCGCGCCGCCTACCACGCCGCGGCTTCGATCGCGTCGAACTTCCTGGTCACGGTCGAGGCCGCCGCCGAGCGGCTGGCAACCCGCGTGGGGGTCGAGCGGGAGTGGCTCGTGCCATTGGTCCGTGCGACGGTCGACAACTGGGCCGCCCTCGGCCCTGCGCGCGCGCTGACCGGTCCGGTGGCACGGGGCGACGACGCGACCGTCGCGGCGCAGCGCGCAGCCGTGCTCGAGCGCGCGCCGGAGCTTGTGGGGCTGTTCGACGCGCTGGTCGATGCGACCCGCGCGCTGGCATCGCCGGAGCGCCAGGCGGCATGAGGATCCTGCGCACGATTCAGGAGGTCCGCGCGGCGCTCGCGCCGCATCGCAGCGGCACCGTCGGGCTCGTCCCAACGATGGGTGCGTTTCACGACGGCCATCTGTCTTTGATGCGACGAGCCCGGGAAGACTGCGAAGTGGTTGTGGTGTCGTTGTTCGTGAACCCGTCGCAGTTCAACGACCAGCAGGACCTGGCTGCGTACCCACGCGACGAGCAGCGTGATGCCGCCCTCGCCGAGCAGGCCGGCGCCGATTACCTGTTCGCGCCGGCGGTCGAGGAGATCTACCCGCCTGAATTCGCCACCACGGTTTCGGTTGCGGGCCTGACCGAGGCGCTCGAGGGCGTCCACCGCGGCCGGTCGCACTTCGACGCAGTGACCACGATCGTGGCCAAGCTGCTCAATATCGTCGGCCCGCAGGTGGCGTACTTCGGTCAGAAGGATGCGCAGCAGGCGCTGGTGGTCAGACGGATGGTCCAGGACCTCGCCATGCCGGTGAGGATCGAGCTGGCGCCGATCGTGCGCGAGCCCGACGGCCTCGCGATGTCCAGCCGCAATGTCCACCTCACAACCGCCGAGCGGCCACGCGCCGCAGCGCTTCACCGTGCGCTGACGGCCGCGCGGCGGGCAATCGTGTCCGGCGAGCGTGATCCCCGCGCCGTCCGCGCCGAGGCCCTGGCGCAGCTCGCGGCCGAAGGCATCGACGCCGATTACCTCGAGCTGGTCCATGCCGACACGCTCGTGCCCGTGGAGGAGATCGACCACCATCCGATCCTGGCGCTCGTTGCCGCGCGGTTCGGGAGCACCAGATTGATCGACAACGAACTGATCCAGCCGCTTGCTGTTCCACCGCCGGCGGAGGTCACAAACGACGGGAGATCCTGATATGTCCGCCACGCCCCGCATACCCGTTCCACAGAACCTCGACGAGCCGGTCCCGATGACGCTCCCCCGGCTGGCTGAGAAGAAGCGCCTCGGCGAGCCGATCGCAATGGTGACCGCGTACGACTATCCCTCGGCGCAGGTCGCCCAGGCGGCCGGGGTCGACGTGGTGCTGGTCGGTGATTCGGGCGCGATGACCGTGCTCGGCTACCCGACCACGGTGCCCGTCTCGGTCGACGAGATGCTGATGCTGGCCGCCGCCGTGCGCCGCGGGCTGCGCACGCCGCTGCTGGTCGGCGACCTGCCGTTCGGATCCTACGAGGGCTCCGACGAGCAGGCGATCGCCACGGCCCAGCGGTTCATCAAGCAAGCCGGCTGCGACGCCGTGAAGCTCGAGGGCGGTGGGACCAGCGCGCAGCGGGCTCGCGCGATCGTCCAGGCGGGGATCCCGGTGATGGGGCACGTCGGGCTGACCCCGCAGACGGCTACCGCGCTGGGCGGCTACCGTGCCCAGGGCCGCACCGCCGACCGTGCGCTTGAGGTCGCCCGTGACGCGTTCGCGCTGCAGGACGCCGGCTGCTTCTCGATCGTGTTCGAGGCGATCCCGGCGGCCGTCTCCTCCACACTCGTCCCGCGTCTCGAGGTTCCGGTGATTGGCATCGGCGCGGGGCCGCACACCGACGGGCAGGTGCTCGTGTTCCACGACCTGCTCGGAATCTACGACGGCCACTCCCCCCGCTTCGCCAAGCGCTATGGCGAGATCAGGGCGCAGATGGTTGCGGGGCTGGCCGAATACGTGACCGAGGTGCGCGAGCGCGCGTTTCCGCGCGGCGAGCACACCTACTCGATTGACGAGCAGGAGCTGGAGCGCTTCCGCCAGGCGCTGGATTAACCAGATCAGCACCACGCGCTATTGAAAGGACGGCGCGCGGTGATGTAGCTTCCGAGCGCGTGGAGGCGAGGGAGCCCCAGCCCGCCACCGGCCTGTCGGTGCAAGCAGTGAGCGTGTCGTTCGGCGGCATCACCGCGCTCGAGGACGTGTCCCTGGATGTCAGCACCGGCGAGGTCCTGGGCGTGATCGGCCCCAACGGCGCCGGGAAGACCACGCTGTTCAACGTCATCTGCGGCTTCGTCAGGCCGGATTCGGGAAACCTCATGTGGCGCGGGCAGCGGCTCGACCGCGTGCGTCCCAATCGGCTGTCGGGGCTCGGCATCGCCCGCACCCTCCAGGGTGTGGGCCTGTTCTCGAAGCTCACCGTGCTCGAGAACGTGATGACCGGCGCCCAGCGGTTCCGTCGAGCCGGCTCGTTGAGCGCGCTGCTGGCTCTGCCCCGCTCCGACGGCGACGAGCGCGCGCTCCGCGAGCGGGCACGGGCGGCGCTGGCGCGTCTGGGCTGCGAGGGCGTGGAGCAGCGCCTGCCGGGGACGCTTCCCTATGCGGTGCAGAAGCGCGTATCGCTGGCCCGGGCGCTGGTCTCCGAACCGGAGCTGCTGCTGCTCGACGAGCCGGCCGGGGGCCTGGACGCCGGTGAGCTCTCAGAGCTCGCGGCGTTGATCGACTCGCTCGGGCAGTCGATCGCCGTGATGCTCGTCGACCATCACATGGACCTGGTGACATCGGTGTGCGACCGGGTGGTGGTGCTCGACTTCGGCCGGGTGATCGCCTCCGGCGCGCCGCCCCAGATCCGCCAGGACCCGCGAGTGCTCGACGCCTACCTCGGCGAGGCCGCCGAGCCTGTCGCAACCGCCGCCGACGCAGGAGCGCTTGATGCTGGCGGTTGAGAGCCTGGTGACCGAGTACGGGCCGGTGCGCGCCGTCGATCAAGTATCGCTCCAGGTGGCCGCGGGATCGGTCACGGCCGTCCTGGGCGCCAACGGCGCCGGCAAGACGTCGCTGCTGCGCACGATCAGTGGACTCATCCGCCCCGCGTCGGGAAGGGTGTTGTTCGCCGAGGAGGACATCACGTCGGTCGCGGTCGAGGACATCGTGCGACGTGGCCTGGCCCACGTTCCCGAGGGACGGGGGGTGATCTCCGAGTTGACTGTGGCCGAGAACCTGCGCCTCGGAGGACTGTGGCGCGGGCGCGATGCCGCCCCCGTCGAGGAGATGTACGAGCTGTTCCCGCGGCTCAGGGAGCGCAGCGGTCAGCCCGCCTCCCGCCTGTCCGGGGGTGAGCGGCAGATGCTCTCGATCGCCCGCGCGCTGATGGGCCGCCCGCAGGCGCTGCTGCTCGACGAGCCGTCGCTGGGGCTGGCCCCGCGCCTGGTGGCACAGATCATGGCGATGGTGCGCCGCCTGGCCGATCAGTTCGGGCTGGCGGTGCTGCTGGTCGAGCAGAACGCCCGCAGCGCGCTGTCGATCGCCGACCGCGGGGTCGTGCTCAACCTGGGCCGTGTCGTCGCCGACCAGGAATCCGCCGCGCTGGCCGCCGACGAGCGACTGCGCCACGCCTACCTGGGTTTCTGAGGACGACGATGACCAAGTTCATCGACTTCACGCTCAACGGCATCTCGAACGGGGCCATCTACGCGGCCGTTGCCCTCGCGCTGGTGCTGATCTGGCGCGCGACGCGGATCGTCAACTTCGCGCAGGGAGCGATGCTGATGATCACGACGTTCATCGCCTCGGCCGTGATCAACCGGACGGGCTCCTACGCCGTCGGGTTCGTTGTGGCCCTCGCGTCGGGGCTGGTGTTCGGCGCCATAACCGAGCGGGTGGTGATCCGCCCCGTGGAAGGGGCGCCACCGCTCAATGCCGTCATCGTGACCCTGGGGCTGTACACGCTGCTGGTCGCGGTCGCGGGCATGATCTGGGGCACCTCGCCGCGAGCCTTCCCGGCGGCGTTCTCGCTCCAGGGCTACAAGGTCGGCGGCACCACGCTGCTGTTCTCGCCGAACGACACGTTCATCGTCGCCGTCGTCGTGGGTGTCGCGCTGCTGCTCGCGCTGCTGTTCCGCGCTACCCGTCTGGGGCTGCAGATGCGCGCCGCCGCGTTCGCGCCTGAGGTGGCGCGGCTGCTCGGCACCCGGGTGGGGCGCATGTTCACGCTCGGGTGGGCGCTGGCGGCGGTGGCCGGCTCGCTCGCCGGCGTGCTGGTCGCGCCGGCGGTGTTCCTCGGCCCCAATAACTTCGACCCGATCCTGATCAGCGGCTTCGTGGCCGCGGTGTTGGGCGGCCTCGACAGCCCCCCGGGAGCGGTCGTCGGGGGGGTCATCCTGGGTCTAGCCCTGTCGTACGTGTCGGGCTATGAGGGATCGGCGCTGGCGCCGCTGGCGGCGCTGGTGATCCTGATGCTCGTGCTGATGCTCCGGCCCACGGGACTGTTCTCCGCGGCCAGGGAGCGCCGGGTATGAGCCGCGTGATGTCCGGAGCCTCCGCCGTCACGCGCAGCACTCTGCTGCGTTCGCTGGCGATCGTCGTCGTGGTCGGGCTGATCCTCCTGGCCGTCACCGGGAGCGTCAGCGACTACCGCAATTCGCAGATCGCCACCGGCGCCTACTATTTCGCTGCCCTGGCCGGGCTCACCGTGCTGGCCGGAATCGGTGGCCGGGTCTCGTTGGGGCACGGCGCGCTGATGGCCGTCGGGGCTTACACCTCGATGCTGCTGATCGGCAGGGAGGGCTGGGCGCTCGTGCCCGCCCTCGCGGCCGGGGCGGGCGCCACCGCGGTGGTCGCCATCCCACTGGGGTTCGCCACGACCCGGCTGGAGGGTCCGTACCTGGCCGGAGCCACGCTCGCGTTTGCCGTCGGACTCCCGGCGCTGGGTGACCGGTTCCCGTCCTTGTTCGGCGGAGAGAACGGCCTGTCGGTGAATCCACCCACCCCTCCGTCGTGGACGGGGGCAAACTTCAGCCTCTTCCACTGGGAGGCCTGGGTCGCCTGCGCCGGTGCCCTGATCGTGCTGTTGGTGCTTTACAACTTCGTCCACAGCGGCGCCGGCAGGTCGCTGCGAGCGGCCCGCGACGATTCGATCGCCGCCTCGCTGTGCGGCCTGCACGTGGGCCGTCTTCAGACGATCGCATTCGTGCTCAGCGGCGCCTGCGCCGGTCTGGGCGGTGCCCTCCTCGGAGCGGTCGTGCAGCAGCTGGCGACACCGACGGCGTTCGAGCTGACCCTCTCGCTCTACCTGCTCGCGGGCGTCGTGATCGGCGGTCTGGGCTCGCTGTGGGGCGCGTTCTGGGGGGCTGCCCTGCTGGTGCTGCTGCCCAACTGGAGCAACGATCTGGCCAACGCGTTCTCGCTGTCCACCAACGTGAAGAACAACCTGCCGCTGGCGATCTACGGGGCCGTCCTGATCGGGCTGATGCTCGTCTGGCCGACGGGGATCCAGGGCGGGATCTCGAGCCTGGCCGGGCTCGTCAGGAGGCGGCTGCTGGCCGACCGTCGCCTGAGCACGGGCCGGGAGGCCACCCGGGACCGTCGCTAGCGGGCACTCCGAGCAGGGCGGCCTCCACCTGGTGCAGGCGCTCCCAATCGCCGCGGATGCCGATCGCGACGTCGTTGTAGAGAAACGCCTCGGCCAGGCGGACGATCGCGTAGGCCAGCGCACCGGTGTCGGCCGGCGGCCTGTATGTGCCCGCCGATACCTCGGCGTCGATCAACTCCCGGATACACGCGACGGCCCGAGGCTGCACCGGGCCCCCGCCCGAGGTCAGCAGGCGCAGAGCGCTGTCACGTTCCTGTTCCAGCAGCGTCCGGAGCGCCGAGGAACGCGCGAGGCTCCGGTTGACGCGGTCGAAGACCTCAAGGAGGCCGTGCGCGCCGCGGTGTTTCACCTTCTCACGCTGCACGGCCACGAGTTGCTCCACCTCGCTGGCGAGGACCTCGCCGAGCAGCTGGTCGCGGGATCCAAACCAGCGGTAGATCGTCGCCCGGCCAACCCCGAGGCTCCGGGCGAGAAGCGTCAGATCAACCCGGCGTCCGTTCAAATACTCCGCGCGCGCGCGCGCCAACACGTCACGGCGCGATGCCGTCGGCGGCCTGCCGCGCCGACGGCGGGGCATCGTCCTTTCCCCGACGCCGGTGCGCTGCGGCATCTGCGCTGGGGGATCTCGCAACATCTGCGGAAATCTACCGTTTGATACGTCTGTCGCGAGGCGTAACAAAATTAACCTTGAACCCGGGTGACCGGCCGTGGTATTCGAGCGCCTACACCCCGAAAGGAGGAGGAGTAGGCGTGAGATCGACCACCAGCAGAAGAAGGCTGGCCTCGGCGGCGAGCATCGTCGCGATCGCCGCGCTGGTCGCGGCGTGCGGCTCATCGAGCAGTAGCAGCACCACCAGCAGCAGCAGCAGCAGCAGCGGCAGCAGCAATAGCAGCGGCGGCGCCAGCGCGCCTGGCGTGACGGCCACCAGCATCACGTTCGGGACCCATCAGCCGCTCACGGGGCCCGCGGCCCCCGGCTACAGCGAGATCGCCCCCGCCTCGCAGGCGTTCTTCAACTACGTGAACGCGAACGGCGGCGTGTTCGGCCGCAAGATCCACCTGATCATCAAGGACGACGCCTACAACCCGACCAACACGGTCAACGTCGTGCACCAGCTCGTGCTCCAGAGCAACGTGTTCGGGATCTATGAGGGCCTGGGCACGCCGACCCACACGAAGGTCGTGGGCTTCCTGAACGCGGAGAAGATCCCCGACATCTTCGTCGCCTCGGGCTGCCCCTGCTGGGACGATGGCGCCTCGCACCCGTACACGTTCGGCTGGCAGCCGAACTACACGATCGAGGGCAAGATCCTCGGGCAGTACATCAAGCAGCACTTCGCCGGCAAGAAGGTCGGCGTGCTCTACCAGGACGACGACTTCGGCCAGGGCGGTCTGGCGGGCATCCAGGATGAGCTGCCGGCCTCCCAGATCGTTTCGAAGCAGCCCTATCAGTCGGGAACCACCAGCCTCGCTACGCAGATCACGGCGATCAAGTCATCCGGGGCGCAGGTGATGGTCGACTACACGGTGCCGATCTACACGGCGATCGGGCAGCTGACCGCGTTCAAGCTCGGCTACCACCCGCAGCTGGTCGTCTCGAGCGTCGGCATCGACCCGATCACGGTCGGCGGCCTGCTCAAGACAATCTCCAAGGGCGCGGCGTCCGGCACCGCCCTGATCGAAGGGGCGATCACCGACGGCTATCTTCCCTCGAACACCGACACCTCCAACCCGTGGATCCAGTTGTTCATGAAGATCCACTCCCAGTACGACGCGAGCGCACCGTTTGACGGCAACGTCGAGTACGGGATGGCCAGCGCTTACACGCTCGTCCAAGCGCTGGAGGCGGCGGGCAAGAACCTGACCCGCCAGGGCCTGGTCAATGCGATCGAGAAGAACGGGGCGTCGTGGAAGGGACCCGGCCTCGTGCCGTTCCGCTACTCGACGACCGAGCACGGCGGCTATGCGGGTGCCGAGATCGGCCAGGTCAGAGGCGGCAAGATCGTGCTGTTCGGCGGCCCCCTGACCACCGACCCGTCGGCTTCGAGCGCGATCACGCCCTACTCGGGGACCCAGCCGGCTCCGCCGGCCAACGGAATCCCGACGAGCTAGCAGTCTGACGTTCGGGTGGGGCCGCGCGAGCGGCCCCACCGGGTCGCGCGAGCGGCCGCGAGCGGCCCCACCCGGGTCGCGCCCGGCGTCGCGGGCCAACCGGCGCCTCGGGCCGGCTGGATCTGGTACGAATCGGCTCGACCGATTTGGCGGGAGGAACCGAATGCGTGTAGCTGTCTCCGCGCGGCTGGCTGCGGCCGTCGCGATGGTGGTGGTCGTGGCCGGGGCCGGGTTTGCCTCGGCCACCCTGGCGAGGACGAAGCCGGCGAGGATCGGGGCCAGGCATCTGGTCCAGATCCAGACGCTCTCCACGCGGGCTGATCTCGTTTCCGGCGGCGAGGCGCTCACGCAGATCATCCTCCCTCCCGGCGCGCGCCCGGCCGCGACGCGGATCACGCTGAACGGTCGCAACGTGAGCCGCGAGT
>DAIQND010000064.1:0-10392 GCA_036788555.1 Solirubrobacteraceae bacterium
GCTCGATCTCGCGACCTCGCTGGTCCCCTACCTGGGCCTGATCGCGGGCATGTACTTCCTGCTCGACATCTCCTATTGGCTGGTGCTGGCGGTCTCGGTGCTCGCAGCGGGCTTTCTGGTGCGGACCTACATCGTGTTTCACGATTGCGCCCACGGCAGCTTCCTGCCGTCGCGGAAGGCGAACGAGTGGCTCGGGGCCGTCTGCGGACTGCTGGTGTTCACACCGTTTCAGCGCTGGCGTCACCAGCACGCGGGGCACCACGCCACCTCGGGCGATCTCGACCGGCGCGGGTTGGGGGACATTCCCACCCTCACGCTCGCCGAATACGTCGCGCGCCCGTGGCGAGGCCGGCTTGGCTACCGGTTGTTCCGCAGCCCGCTCGTGATGTTCGGCCTCGGGCCGATCTGGGCGATGATCATCTCCCCGCGGCTGTTCTGGCTGATCGACCGGCCGCGGTTGCGCCGCAGCGCGCTGCGGACGAACCTCGCGCTGGCGGCGGCGATCGGGCTGTTTTGCTGGCTGCTCGGCTGGGAGACCTTCCTCCTCGTCGAGATGCCACCGGCGCTGCTCGCAGGATCGGTCGGCATCTGGCTGTTTTACGTCCAGCACCAGTTCGAGGACGCCTACTGGCAGGACTCCGACAGCTGGAGCTACGACGAGGCCGCACTGAGGGGCAGCTCCTACCTGAGGCTGCCGAAGGTGCTCCAGTTCTTCACCGGCAACATCGGGCTGCACCACGTCCACCACCTCTCGACGCGGATCCCGAACTACAACCTCCAACGCGCGCACGACGCCTGCCCGGCTTTCCGCCAGGTCCCGACGCTGTCGTTGTGGGACGGGATCAAGTGCGTGAGGCTCAAGCTCTGGGACGAGGAGCGCGGCCGCATGGTCACGTTCGGTGAGGCCCGCGCCGGCTGGAGTGGGCTCTCCCAGCTCTAGCGCTTCTCGAACACGAGCCGGAAGTGGTCGAGCAGCTCGCGCTCGAAGCAGACCGTGTTGGCGCTCACGCCGGAGGTGAACGCGAGTCGGAACTCGCGGCTGGCGAAATAGCGCGGGGCGAGCCGGGCCTTCATCGCCGTCTTGCGGAGGCTGCGCTTCGCAAAGCGCGAGCGCCACTGTTTGATCGTCTCGATGTAGTCGAGGCGGCCGCTCGAGCTCTCCATCAGGCCGAAGTAGGGCTCGGCAGCGCGGATCACCTGCTCGGCGCCGAACGGCAAAAACGACCCCGGGAACTGGTGCTGCATGAGCGCCAGATACCAGGCATCGGAGTCCCGCGGGGCGTTGATCGAAACCTCATCGATCGGGATCATGTTGCGCCCGAACACCATCGTCTGCACATACAGGCGGCCGCCGTCGGGCAGAACGCTCGCGGCGCGCGCGAACACGTCGCGGTAGACGTCGTCCTGGCGTCCGGCGCGGTGGTCTTCCGGCGAGCAGAAGTGCTCGAACGCACCGAGGCTGGCGACGGCGTCAAAGCACCCGAACGTGTCGCGGCTGAGCTTGCGGACGTCCATCAGGTAAGCGTCGAGCCCGTGGCGCCGGCAGGACTCCACCTGCGCCGAGGAGAGCGTCACTCCCACCCCCTCGCCACCGCGCGCACGCACGAAATTGAGCAGCGGCCCCCAGCCGCAACCGAGGTCGAGCAGCCTGCGACCGCGTCCGATCCCGATCTGTTCGGCGATGTACTCGTGCTTTCGCCGCTGGGCCTCCTCCAACGAGATCGAGAAGTCGCCGTCGTACTTGGCGGCGCTGAAATCCGCCAGCTCGCCGAGGCTGAGCCGAAAGACGCGATCGATCAGCGAGTAGGTGAACTCGAGGTCGTCGCGATCCGCCACGGTGAACGTGAGCCGCGCGCGGCCGCCTTACCCCACCGCGGCCCGGATCGCTTCCTGCACCGGCACGTAGGGGGCGCCGACGGCCTCGGCCACCGGCGCGTAGGTGACCTGCCCACCGGCGACGTTGACTCCCAGCCGCAGCCCCGGGTTGCCCTCGATCGCCGCCCCCACCCCGGATGAAGCGAGCTCCAGCACGTAGGGCATCGTCGCGTTGGTGAGGGCGTAGGTCGAGGTCACCGGCACCGCCCCGGGCATGTTGGTCACGCAGTAGTGGGTGATCCCGTCGACCTCGTAGGTCGGGTTCGAATGCGTCGTGGGTCGTGAGGTCTCAAAGCATCCGCCCTGGTCGATCGACACGTCGACCAGCACGGCGTGGCGCTTCATCAGCGACAGCTGCGCGCGCGTGATCACCCGCGGCGCCCGCGCCCCGTGGACCAGTACCGCTCCGATCACCAGGTCCATCTCGGGCAGCAGCTCCTCGATCGCCAGGGTCGAGCTGAACAGCGTGTCGGCGCGGCCGGCGAACGCGACGTCGAGCTCACGCAGCCGATCGAGGTTGCGGTCAAGCACGTACACGGTCGCCTCCATCCCGAGCGCGATGAACGCCGCGTTCATGCCGACGACACCACCGCCGATCACCGCCACCTTGGCCGCCGCCACGCCCGGCACGCCGCCCAGGAGGATCCCGCGTCCTCCCATCGGCTTCTCGAGGATGAAGGCTCCGGCCTGGGTGGCGATCTTGCCCGCGACCTCCGACATCGGCGCCAGCAGCGGCAGGCGCCCGCGGGCGTCCTCCACCGTCTCATAGGCGATGCACATCGCCCCCGAGCCCATCAGACCGCGGGTCAGCTCGGCGTCGGCCGCCAGGTGCAGGTACGTGAACAGCGTGTGGCGCGGCTCCAACCGCGCCACCTCTTCGGCCTGGGGCTCCTTGACCTTGACCACCAGCTCGGCCGCGCCGAACAGCTCGTCGGCATCCGGGAGGATCGTCGCCCCCTGGGCCGCGTACGCGTCGTCGGCCAGCCCGGATCCCTCGCCGGCGCCGGACTGCACGAACACCTCGTGCCCGGCGTCGGCGAGCTCGCGCACCCCGGCCGGGGTGAGCGCCACGCGGTACTCGTCGGCCTTGATCTCGGTGGGAACTCCGACCTTCATCGGCTGTGCACGTGCATCCGCTCGCCCGCTTCGGCCAGCAGCGGCCGCAGAATGCCCTCGATCTCCGCGAACTGCTCAGGCCCTGCGATCAGCGGCGGCGAGAGCTGGATCACGGGGTCCCCGCGGTCGTCGGCCCGGCAGATCAGCCCACGACGGTAGAGCTCACCCGACAGGAAGCCGCGCAACAGCGTCTCTGCCTCCTGGTCGGAGAACGTCTCCTTGGTCTCCCTGTCGCGCACCAGCTCGATCGCGTGGAAGTAGCCGGCGCCGCGGACGTCGCCGACGATCGGCAGGTCGCGCAGCGAGTCGAGCATCGCGCGGAACTCGCCCTCGTGCTCGCGGACGTTCTCGAGCACGCCCTCGCGCTCGAACGCGTCGAGGTTGGCCATCGCCACCGCCGCGCACACCGGGTGCCCGGCGAACGTGAACCCGTGGGTGAAGCTGGCCGTGCCGTGCAGGAACGGCTCGGCCACGCGATCTGAGGCGATCACCGCGCCCATCGGCGCGTAGGCGCTGGTCAGCCCCTTGGCGGTGGTGATCAGGTCGGGCTGGTAGTCGTAGCGCTGGGCGCCGAACCACTCGCCGAGACGACCCCACGAGCAGATGACCTCGTCGGAGATCAGCAGGACGTTGTACTGGTCGCAGATCTCCCGCACGCGCTGGAAGTAGCCCTCGGGCGGGGTGAAGCACCCGCCGGCGTTCTGGACCGGCTCGAGGATCACCGCCGCCACCGTCTCGGGCCCCTCGAACTCGATCTTGTCGGCGATCGTCTCGGCCAGGTCCGAGGCGCTCATGTGGTGTGGCAGCCGGTAGGTGTTGGTGTTGGGGACGTGGAAGCCCCCGGGGGCCAGCGGCTCGAACGGCTCGCGCAGAGCCGGGACGCCGGTTGCCGACAGCGCGCCCAAGGAGGTGCCGTGGTAGGCGATCTCACGCGCGATCACCTTGTACTTGTTCGGGTGGCCGGTGAGCTTGAAGTACTGACGGGCGAGCTTCAGGGCCGACTCCACCGCCTCAGACCCCCCGCTGGTGAAGAACACCCGGTTGAGGTCGCCCGGGGCCAGCGAGGCGATCCGCGCCGCCAGCTCGATCGCCGGCGGGTGGGCATAGGACCAGTTGGTGAAGAAGCCGAGCTCGCGCGCCTGGTCGGCGCCCGCCTGCGCGATGTCGCCCCGGCCGTGGCCGATGTTGACGCAGAACAGCGCCGAAAGCCCGTCCAGGTAGCGGTTGCCCTTCTCGTCCCACACGTAGCAGCCCTCGCCCCGCACGATCACCGGAACGTCGACGTGCTCGTAGGCCGACAGCCGCGTGAAGTGCATCCACAGGTGACGTCGCGCCAGCTCCTGCAGCGTGCTGCCTTCTGCCGTGATTGCTTGCTCGGTACTAGCCATGGTGCTCCTCTCTGCACCGGCGGCAGGACACCGCCCGTGCCGGATACATACAACCTATCGCCGCGGGCGTCACCGCGACAATGCGAGAGGGCGGCGAGGCGGGTGGCGCGCCGCCGAGGCGGCTACGCGGAGGCGGGTGACGCGCCGCCGAGCCCGCCACGAGCGGCCCGGACGGGTGCCGGCATCAGCCACGCCGCGAGCAGCACCAGCGCGAAGGCCATGCACTGCACGGCAAGCGAGGCGGGGTTGCCGGCCAGCGGATCGCCGAACACGATGATCCCGCCGACGATCCCGCCGAGGTTGGCGGTCGTCCCGGTGATCGCGATGACCGGTACCGGCTCGCCTTCCTGAAGGCTCTTGGCCGACGCGTAGAACGCGCCGATCGCGGCCGCCAGGGCGACCGCGAACCAGGGCGTGACGAATCCCATGAGCCCCTGGCCACCGGTGACCATCCCTGAGATCGCCTTGATCCCGACGTCGGAGACGCCGAGCAGGATGCCCGCAGCGGCGCCCAGCATGTAGCCATGGTGCTCGCGCGGGGCGCCGATCCGCGGGCCCATGATCAGCAGCGTGCCGCCGGCGATCAGCGCGGCCTCAAACGCGATCATCCCCGGCAGCGAATAGCGCGAGTCGGCGCCGTGGACCGGCAGGGTCACGCCGAGCATGATCAGCCCGACCGCGGTGGCGGCCAGCCCGAGCCACTGGCGCCGGCCGATCTTCAGGCCGAACATGCGCTCTGCCATCACCGCCAGCAGCACCATCCCGCCGGCCAGCACCGACTGCACCAGCGACATCGGCGCCAGCGACAGCGCGCCGACGTGAAACAGCCAGGCGAACACCGCGATCGCCATCCCGATCGCGAACAGGCGGCTGCGAAACAGCGAGCGCGCCGTCCGCAGCGGGTGGCGCATGTCGACCGGCGGGGCCTCGCACACCCCACGGTGCTTATAGAGGAAGCCGACGTTGGTGGCCAGCGCGCAGAAGAGCGCCAGCAGGATGCCGAGGATCGGAGTCATGGTTTACCTGGACCGGCCGCCCCGCGCCGGGGGACAGGCCATACCCGACTCGTCGGCCCGGGAAACGATGGCCTTGAGTCCGCCTCGGCGGGGTACGGCAGATGTCGAACCGGTGCGGGGCACGCCGTGCCACCATCACGGGCCTGGTTGAACCCAGGCTAAAGGCGCCGTAATCGTGTCCATCCGCAAACCGAAGCCACCGCTCCTGCTGGTCGATGTCGACGGGGTGATCTCCCTGTTCGGCTTTGACCCCGCCCAGCCGCCGCGGGGCCACTGGGAGATGGTCGACGGCATCGCCCACTTCCTCTCGGCCACCGCCGGAGCGCATCTGCGGCGGCTGGCCGAAGCGTTCGAGCTCACCTGGTGCACCGGCTGGGAGGAGAAGGCCAACGAGTACCTGCCGCGGGCGCTCGGGCTGGCCGCGCGGTTCCCGCACCTGAGCTTCAGCGACGCTACCCCGACCGTCGAGGGGCACTGGAAGCTCGCGACGATCGACCGCTACGCCGGCCCTGACCGGCCGCTGGCCTGGATCGACGACGCCCACGAGGAGCGCTGCCGGGCCTGGGCCGAGAGCCGACCCGGCCCGACGCTGCTGATCAGCACCGAGCCGGCCCGCGGCCTGACCGGCGAGCAGGTGACCCGGCTGCTCGAGTGGGCCTCAGCCGTGCGGCGCGATCAGCTCCCGACCGCGACCACGGAATAGATCGGCGGCAGGCGCAGCGCGAGCGTCGACCAGCTGGCGCCCGCATCGCCCGAGCCGAACAGCTCACCCGAGGTCGCGCCGAAGTACAGCTCGAGCCCGTCTCCCTCGCCCGTGCGGGTGAGCGCCTGCCGGAGCACGGTCAGGTAGGCGTGCTCGGCGGGCAGGCCGTCCCCGCGCGGCGTCCAGCTCTCGCCCGCGTCCCGGGTCTCGTACACGCGCACCCGCCCCTCCGGGGTCACTCGATCCATGTCGGCCACCAGCGGGATCACGAACGCGCTGTCCGGGTCCGCGGGGTCGACGGTCAGCGGGAAGCCGAAGTCCGAAGGCAGTCCGTCGGCCGCCGAGCTCCAGCTGGCCCCGGCGTCGTCGGAGCGGTAGACGCCGCCGTGGAACTGCATGAACAGCCGCTCCGGCCGCCGGGGAGCCCGCTCGACGTGGTGCACGCAGCGCCCGGCGTTCTCGTCCGCCAGCGCCTCCTCGGGCAGGTAGCGCGGCGTGATCCCCTCGTTGCCGCGCCGCCAGCTCCGCCCGCCGTCCTCGGTCAGCCACATCCCGGCCGCCGAGATCGCCACTGCCATCCGCTCAGGATCGCCGGGCCACGGCACGATCGAGTGCAGGCAGAGCCCACCGCCGCCCGGCTGCCACTTGGGCCGCGAGGGCTGCTCCCACAGTCCGGCGTTGAGCTCCCAGGTCCGCCCTCCGTCCCGGCTCTCGAACAGCACCCCGGGATCGCCCCCGGCGTACACGAGTCCATCCGCCTCGCCCCAGGTGATCACCCAGAGCTTCTCGAGCGCCTGCTCGCCGCCTTCGGGCAGCGCGACTCCCTCGGCCTGCTCCCACTCGCCCGCCGGGTCGTCGGTGTAGAAGATCTTGGGTCCGTAGAACGGCGAGCCCGGGGCGGCCAGCGCCCTCCCGCTGCGCGGGTCGCGCGTGGCGTACTCCACCGGCAGGCCTTCGAACGCGCGGGCTTTGATTTCGAACTCACCCCCCGGCTCGCCCTCGAGCACGAACAGGCCCTTCTTCGTCCCCACCAGCAGCTCGGTCATCGACTTGCCTCCTCACGCATCGCTCAGCCTCCTGTAATCGCCGGCAGCACTTCCACCCGGTCTCCCGCCCGAACCTGCGACTCCTCGGCGGCCCGCTCGCCGCCGACGAACACGTTGATGTGGCGGCGGATCCGGCCCCGCTCGTCGAGGATCCACCCGACGAGCTCCGGGTGGCGAGCCTCGAGCGCCCGGATGAGCTCGATCACGGTGGCTCCCTCGACCGTGTGCTCGGGACCCCCGGCGAGCTTGCGCAGCGGCCCGTGCAGGCACACCACCACCTGCGGCCGAGCCACCTGCACGTCGCTATCCGATCCCATCGCGCTCATCTACAGACTGATAGACGGCAGGCCGATCGAAAACTCATCGCTCGGCGATGCCGATCGCCTCGCAGCCCACCCGATGAAGCATGCCACGGGCCGGGCTATCACGGAGCTGCGGGTCATCGCCAGCCAGCAAGAGCGCGGCAATCGCCGCTGCCAGACCACCGGGCGGCCGCGCCCACGCCAGGCGCGACCGCCCAACTGCGGCCAGCTACTGGACCGTGGCGTCGTCGTACAGCGTGTAGGTCGGGTCGCCCGGGTAGTCGTCGTCGCGGTTGGTCAGCGTCAGGGTGTACCTGTGACCCGCCGTGACCGAGTGACTCACCTTCGTCCACGCCGGTGTCCTCGTGCACGTCCTCGGCAGGACGGTGTACGTCGTCCCGCTAGTGACGTCCCTCAGCGTCGCCGTCGCCCAGTCGTAGCGCACCGTGTCGGTGCAGACGTTGTAGTAGTAGAAGTACATCGTCGAGCTGCCGGACGAAGCCGTGAAGGTCTGGACGATGCTCGAATTGCCGTTGGTCGGCGTGGGCAGACCCAGCTGCGCGCAGTAGTTGCCGGTATGGCAGGGGTAGCTGGCGAGGCTGACCACCTTCTCGGCCGTCGTCCCGGAGGTCGTCCACGGGCTCAGGCTGCCCGTCTCAAACCCGCCGTTGACGATCGCGTTGGCGACCGCGCTGACCGTCACGTTCGCCGAGCCGCTCACGCCGCCGACGGACGCGGTCACCGTCCCGGTGCCGGTCTGCGTGCTCGAGGCGGTGAACGTCGTCGACCCGGCGGGCCCGGTGAGAACCGAGCCCCCGGGGACCGTCGTCGCCCACGTGGCCCCGGAGACATTCGCGGCGTTGCCGTAGGCATCGGTCCCGTTCGCCGTGAACAGCTGAGCGCCGCCGAGCCCCAGCGACACGCTCGCCGGCGAGACCGTCACAGTGCTGGCAGCCCCCGGGCTGACCGTCCAGGTGAACGTGGCGCTGCCGGGACCATACGTCCCGCTCGGATCGGTGGCCGTCACCGTGACCGTGAACGTTCCGGCCTTGGTGACCTGGCCTGAGATCACACCACCCGCGCTGATCGACAGGTTCGCCGGGAGCCCCGACGCGGTGAACGTGCAGGTGCTGCACGGCGTGCTCCCCTCACTGGCGGTCGCGCTCACCGAGACGCTGTCGCCCGCCGTGTTGGTTTGGTTGGCCGGTGCGTTGACCGTCACGTTGGCGCCGTTGCCGATCACCGGGTGGCTGACCTCACAGCCCCCGCTGCCGCCGTTGTAGTCGTTGGCCCAGGTCGACTGGACCGCGAACGTCCCGGTGCTCAGCGTGATGTTCTGCGAGGCCCCCTGGCCCGAGGAGATCCAGGCGCATTTGTCGCCGTTCTCATAGCCGGAGCTGTCGGTCCAGCCCCCCGCCGGGAACGTGTCGGTGATCGTCTCGGCGTATTCGTGGCCGCCGACGATCGTCACCCCGTCAAGCGCACCCGCGGATCCGGCGTTGACGAAGTTCGCCCCGCACGAGGCGCCGGCGTCGGTCACGTAGGGCATGTTGGTGAAGGCCACGGGCGGCTGACCGTTGGGCGAAGCCACGGCCCCGCCACCGTCCATCGTCGAGTCGGCGGTGTAGTCATGCCAGGCGCAGAACTGGCCCGAGGGCGTGTCGAAGCCATCGGGGTAGGTCCCGTGGGGCGAGACGATGAAGTACTGGGCGTTTGAGGAGTAGTCGCCGAAGTGGGTGGCTGCGGCGATCGCCTCGGCGGCCAGCTGGTGCGCGGTCGCCTGCGATGGGGCGGCCGCCGAGTTGTCCTCCCACACGCCGGCCAGCGCGCCGCCGGTCGGATACCCGACGTGCTGGTTGCTCGAGGAGGGGCAGGTCTGCGCGCCGGTGGCGATCCCCTGGCAGTACTGGGTCATCACGCCCGACCAGGTTTCCCCGCCGGTGCCGAGCCCCTTGAAGAACGCCTGGAGGTCCGGCGCCATGCCCTTCGAATCGCCGCTGAAGGTCGCATACCCCGCGCTGCTGGTCCCCTGCGATCCCCACTGCGACCCCCAGAAGACCAGATACACGCGAGGCGGGCCCGTCGTCACCCCCACGCCGTCGATCGCGCCCCCGTAGGACAGATCGTTCGCCGATCCCGACCCGGACGCCGGACGGATGCCCCGCCGCGGCACCACGCCCTGGCGCCAGGCATGCCCCTGCGCCAGCCCCGGCGTCACCCGTTGACGATGAGCGCTGGCCGCGCCCGGCGCCAGCAAGCACACCGCCACCAACATCCCCACCACCGCCGAGATACGTACGTACGCTCTCTCCATACCCCTGCCTCCTAGATGGAACCCCCGGAACGCACACTCGCCCTGCATCCCGGCCGTGGACGAATTCGGCGCCGAGCTTAGCGCCGATCGGCACGAGGGTGGCGGGCACGAGTGTGGCGGCCGGCTACATCGCGGAGTTGGCGCGAACGAAGGCTCCGCTCAACCAGCACGAGCATCTCCGCCGTCCCCTACTCGAACGCGCCGCCCCGCCCGGCGCCGCCTCGGAACCGCGCCACACCCTCCTCGACCGACTCCAGCGAGCGCAGCCCGTGGGCAAGCTCGACCGACAGCCCCCGATCCTCCGCCAGCCCGACCCCCTCGAGCAGCGACAGCCGGTCCTCGCGCAGGCACGTCTGCGGAAACCGCGCGAGCTGCGCCGCCAGCTCCTCGGCCCCCGCCCGCGAACCTCCATCCGCCACCACCCGGTTGACCAGCCCGATCGACAGCGCCTCCGCCGCCCCAACCGCCCGCCCGGTCAGCACCAGGTCCATCGCCCGTGAGACCCCGATCAGCCGCGGCAGCCTGACCGTGCCGCCGTCGATCAGCGGCACCCCCCAGCGCCGGCAGAACACCCCGAACACCGCGCTCTCCTCGGCCACCCGCAGATCGCACCACAGCGCCAGCTCGAGCCC
>DAIQND010000064.1:10425-11393 GCA_036788555.1 Solirubrobacteraceae bacterium
TGGAGAGCCGCATCCGCGTCGGCCCCATCGGTCCGTCCCCGTCGCCGGCCACCCGGTTGCCCAAAGGACCCCCGACCTCCTTCAGGTCCGCCCCCGCGCAGAACACACCGCCCTCCCCCCACAGCACCGCCACCGAAGCCGCGCCGTCCGCCTCGAACTCCCGAAACGCCTCGGCCAGCGCCGCCGCCGTCGGCCCGTCCACCGCGTTTCGCCGCTCCACCCGCGAGAGAACGACCGTGAACACCGGTCCCTCCCGCTCAACCCACACCGCCTCGCTCAAGCCCCCACCGCCCGGCGCACGAACCCCCGCAGCGCCCCCACCACCTCCGCATCCGACGCCCGCGCCGCACCGGCCACCGGCGACAGCGGCCCCACCAGCGCCTCGCCGCAACCCCCCACCAGCGCCGCCGCGCTCAGTTCGATGTTCTGCGCCGGCAGCTCACCCGCCGCCACCCCCGCCCGCAGCTCATCGGCCACCATCGCCGCATACCGCGAGCGATACGCCAGCCGCTCGGCGTCGACCCGCGGGTCGACCGGCTCGGCGATCAGCGCCCACGCCCACCCCGGGTTGCGCAGGGCCCGCTCGGCGAACGTCCCCAGCACGGCCTCGAGCCGCGCGGCCGCCCCGGCCTCCCCCGCCGCAGCCGCCGCCCCCCGCATCGCCCGCTCCTCACGCGTGCACACGGCCCGAAACACCTCCACGAACAGCTCCTCCTTGGACTCGAAGTGGCGGTACAGCGTCCCCGCCGCCACCCCGGCCCGCCCCGCGATCGCCGCCACCGACGCCGCCGCGTAGCCCCCCTCCTCGATCAGCTCCCGCGCCGCCGCCAGCAACCGCTCGCGCGTCGGCACCGCGACCCCGGTCACCGGCCGAAGTCCCCGAACGGCTGATCGCGCCGGCGCACCGCCTCACGCCACCCCTCCGCGCCAGCCAGCGCCTGAAATGAGTACCCCTCGCGCGTGTGCCG
>DAIQND010000065.1:0-8182 GCA_036788555.1 Solirubrobacteraceae bacterium
CCGAGCCACTGGATGCTCGTGATCTCGTCGCGCATCTCCGGCTGGCGGGTGACCGACTCGATCACCTTGCCGAAGATGAACCCGATGCCGACCCCGGCGCCGACGGCGCCGAGACCGCCGCCCACGCCGATTCCGAACCCCGCGGTGAGGCCGGAGGAGGAGGCGGCAAAGGTGAGGATGTGTGAAAGCACTTTGAGCTCAGCTCCTTGTCGATTAGTGGTGGGTGACGGCGCCGCCGATGTAGATCGCGGCCAGCACCGCAAAGATGAAGGCTTGAAGCGAGGCGATCAGCCCCAGCTCGAACAGATAGACGAGGATCGCGAAGGGCATCGTGAACCAGCCCAGGAACGACAGCCCGAGGATCACCGCCAGGCCGCCGGCCATGAACAGGATGATCATGTGCCCGGCGAGGATGTTGGCGAACAACCGGACGGTCAGCGAGATCAGCCGCATGAAGGTCGAGATCAGCTCGAGCGGGAAGATCAGCAGCAGCATCGGCCCCGACACCCCGGCCGGGATCATGCTCTTGATGTAGCCGATCGGCCCGTGGGCGCGGACGCCCTCGACGTTGAAGACCACGAACACGACGATCGCCAGGATCAGCGGCACCGAGATGTTGGCGGTCGCGGCATACAGCGCGAAGGACGGAATATGGGCGCCGAACAGCGTGAACTTCTCCTCGCTGTTGGTGGGCAGCGGCAGGTAGCCGATGATGTTCGACCACCACAGAAACAGAAACAGCGCCCCGCAGAAGGGGAACCACTTGACGGCCTCGGATTCGGGCATGTTGTCGCGGGTGATCGTGTTGCGCATGAACGAATAGGCCAGCTCGACCGTGGTCTGTACGCGGTTGGGGCGCATCTGCATCCGACGGGCGACGAACATCATCGTCACGATGGTGAGAACCGAGGCCAGGAACAGGTAGAGAACCCCGCGGTTGATGCTGAGCACGCCGGCGCTCACCCAGTTGACGAGCTTGAACTCGTTCTGGATCTGGAAGGTGTTGTTCTTGTGGGTCGAGAGCCCGAACGAGGCGGCGAGCAGGGCGAGCACGCCGATCCAGAAGATGGCGATCCCCCAGATGATCTTCCTGCGCGTGCTCACTTGGACCTCGGCCGCTCAATGAACGAGATGACCAGCTGTACGGTGAATGCGAAGACGATCACCAGCAGCGTCGTCAGCGCAGCGTCTCTACCCGCTCCCCGGCGCACGAGAATCACCGCCAGGGCGAGCAGGAAGATCCGGGCCAGCAGGTAGCCGAGGCGCGCCGAGATCTCGCGCCGGGCGTCGGGCGTGTGCGCCGCGTAGCGCTCCAGACCCACCCCCACGACTCGCAGCGCGACCCAGGCGCCGGCGCCGGCGCCATAGCCCTCCGCCGGCACCCCCATCAACAGGAGGATCGGCGCCGCGAGCACCAGCAGCACCACGTCCAGGTATCGCAGGATCATGAGTCCACCCCCCGAAGAGGCGAAGGCTGATTTGTCGTCTCGGTAACTGCTGATCATTCGAGGAGCCCGCGCGGCGCGGGAGCGAGCTGTCGCAGGGTAGCCGCGGGGAGCCGGACAGTAGCGGTTTCGAGCCCGCCGCGCGTGCAGATCGCGGCGATTTACAGGGTCGATTGCCGCGCCACCGCCGACCAGCGACGGCGCATCCTCGGCTTCGGCAGCTGCCCCTCGGCCCAGGCGGCCGCCAGGCTCACCCGAGGCAGCCCCAGCGCGCCCTCATAGACCAGGTAACGCGGCTCCCAGCGGGGAAAGAACTTGGCGTTGAAGCGATACAGGCTCTCGATCTGAAAGAACGGATTCGCCAGCGCCACCAGCTTGCCGAGGACGCGCTCGTGCCGGCGCGAGGGGCTGTGCATCCAGCGGGCGAAGGTGGCGAAGTTCAGCGACAGCTCGCGCAGGCCGCGCTCGCGCAGCAGCTCGGCCGCGGTCGCCACGAGGAATTCGGTCAGGCCGTTGGGGGTGTCGGGATCGCGGCGCATGAACGACAGCGACACCGCCGCGCGCCCGTAGCAGGGCACGAAATGCAGCACCCCCCGGATCGCCCCCCGCTCGTCGCGGGCCAGGAGCGCCAGGGTCTCGTGACCGTACTGGCTGATCGAGTCCATGGCCATCGAGAATCCGCGCTCGGGCGCGCCCTGGCGGCCGCGCTCGAGCACGCGCTCGACCTCGGCCAGCGTCGGCCCGTCCAGTGAGCGCACCTCGCGCAGCTCGGCGCTGTAGCCGGCCTTGCGCAGCCGCGTCACCGACTGGCGAACCTTGCGGATCGGCCGTCCCTCGAGCGAGAAGCGCTCCAGGTCGATCACCGCCTCATCGCCGAGGTACAGCGTCCGCAGCCCGAGGCGCTCGTAGCGCGGGCGCATCTGCTCGCTGGCCCCGACCGCCCCGAGCTTCAGCCCCCGGGCGTCGGCGAACGCCCGCAGGTCCCCCAGCAGCGGCTCGATCGCCTCCGGCGGCCCCACGGGGTCTCCGGAGAGGAGCAGGACGCCGTTCTCGATCCGGTAGCCGACGAACGCCCGCTGATCGGCGGAGAAGAAGTACTGCTTGTCGCCGCGGAGCTTGAAGAACGACAGCGTGTCGCGGCCGTGGGCGCGGACCAGGTCGGCGGCCAGGCGGCGGGCCGCGGGGTCCGGGAGTGCGCGGGGGGCGGCCAGCGGCCGGAAGATCACGTAGGCGATCGCCAGCAGCGTGGCGAGCTCCACCAGGTGGACGCCGAGCGGGATCCAGGCGAAGTGGTGGTGGAGGGCCGCGTGCTCCTCGAAGTGGATCGGGCCCGGCTGCCAGCGCAGCAGATCTCCCGTTTCGCGCAGCACCGAGGTTGCCGAGGGATGGCCCTGGGAGGCCCAGGTGGCGAGCGCGGCGAAGCCGACGCCGATCATCCCCAGCAGCGGCACCCGCCAGACCGACGAGCGCAGGGTGATCGGGTCGTGGCGGACGGCGAACCCGCGCCGGCCGACGAGCAGCGCCAGGCCGACCCCCCAGGTGATCGCCGTCTCCTCGAAGTCGAGCCCCTTCAGCAGGTCAAACAGCCCGAGGGCGACCATCAGGAGCACCGCCAGCTGCCAGGCCCGGCGGCGCCGCCGCGCCAGGTAGGGAGCCACCAGCAAGAGCGCGGCCCCGGCGGGGAGGGCCAGCGCGTGGAACAGCCGCATCGTCTCCACCGGCTCGAACTCCAGCAGCAGATGGCCACGCCAGCGGATGTTGGGGGTCAGCGCCGAGGCGATGTTGACCAGCCCCACGAACCCCGCGGCCAGCGCGGCCAGCGCCGGAAGGCGCCTGTAGATCCTGGATCTGAGCACGGTCATCACGATTCGACTATCGACGGTGTGGGCGTTGCGCTGAATCCGGCCGGTCGAGCTTGCGGGCGTCGAGGTTGCGGGGCGTGGGCGGCTTGGCCGCGCGCGAACCGACGCAGTCACAGACACTACCGCGTCGCTGGCTGCGGGTTACGGCGCCCGGGCGGCGTTTCCTGCTGGATACCCGGCGGCGCGCCCGGCGACGCGCGCGGCAGCGCCAGGGTCAGCCCCAGGGCCAGGAGCGGCAGCACGGCGATCGTCTCGAACACCGCCCGCAGACCGGCGCCGCTGCCGATCAGCCCCAGCAGCGGCGCCCCCACGCCGCCGAGCCCGATCGACAGCCCGATCGTCACCCCGGCGGAGACCCCCAGCCGCCCGGGCAGGAACTCCTGGCCCATCACGATCGTCACCGCGAAGGTGGCGATCGTCACCGCCCCGGCCACCGCCGCGAACACGAGCGCCAGCTCCGGCCCCGAGAGCAGGAATCCGACGACCAGCGGGGGCAGCGCGGACATCGAGGCGATCAGCACCGTGCGCCGGCCGAAGCGGTCGGCCAAGGGGCCGCCGACCAGCGTTCCCACCGCCCCCCCGAGCAGCATCGCGGCCAGCGCCCAGCCGCCGAGTGATCTGCTGGCATGGAGCACGTCGCGGTAGTAGAGCGGGATGAACGTGACCATCCCGAAGTACACGAAGGACCGCGCGGCGATCACGCCGGCCAGCACCGCGAACGCGCGCCAGGCCTCGGGCTGGTCGGTGCGCTGCACGCGGCCGCCGACGACGTCGCGGCGAAAGCCGCGCAGCCGCGGCAGCTCGAACACCAGCACCGCGGCCATCAGCCAGAGCGGGATCAGAACGAACGTCGTCCCGTGCAGACCGAAGGCGATCAGCAGCGGGGTGAGGATGATCGGCCCGACGGCGAACCCGAGGTTGCCCCCGACGCTGAACAGGCTCATCCCGCTGGCCCGGCGCTCCCCGGAGACGTAGTTGGCAAACCGCGAGCCTTCTGGGTGAAACGCCGCCACGCCGACGCCGCTGAGCAGGATCGCTGCAAACCGCAGCCCGTAGTTGGGCGCCCACCCGGCCAGCGCGATCCCCAGGCCTCCGAGCGCGGGCCCGAGCGGCATCAGCCACGGCAGCGACCGCCGGTCGGAGAGGTGGCCGAACAGCGGCTGGATGACGCTCGAGGAGATCGTCATCGCCAGCACCAGCGCGCCCAGCGCGGCATCGCCGAGGTGGGGGAGGAACGGCAGGAGGGCGGGGACCGAGCCCTGCGATACGTCGGTGAACAGGTGCCCAGCGGACAGCACGCCCATCGCACGGCGATCGACGCCGTCCAGTCGCCGGCTGAGAAAGCTCAACGCGCCGGCTCCAGCCGCCGCGCGGCGAGCCGGCGCTCGAGCTCGCGCAGCTCGCGGCGACGCAGGCGCACGCGCTCCAGTAGGGCGCCGTCGGAGCGAACGACCTCCGCCAGCTCCTCCAGCGACAGCCCGAGGAGGTCACGCAGCCGGACGATCTGCCTCACCCGCTCGACGTCCTCCGGGGTGTAGCAGCGGTGCTGGCCGCGCACCCGCGACTCCGGGCAGGGCAGCAGCCCAAGCTCCTCGTAGTAGCGGATCGTGCGCGGCGTGGTTCCCGCCAGCTCGGCGAAGGAACCGATGCGCAGCCTGTCGGAAGCCGGCTCCATCTTTACGTTGAACGTCAGAATAGCCGGGCGCTCAGCTCTGAAAGGCGGCGACCGTGGCGAGGATCACGTAGGCCGCCACCAGCGCGACGCCCTCAAACCCGGTCGCCTCGCCGTCCCCGGTGATCTGCCAGACGATCACCGCGGTCCCGAACAGCGCGCCGGCGTAGACCGCGGCCATCGAGAAGGTCAGCGTGCTCACCGTCAGCAGCGACACCAGCACCAGCACCGGGTAGAGAAACGCCGCCAGCTGCGCCACCGAGTTCTTGACCACCGAGATCGCCAGCTCGTAGCGGCCGCGGGCCGCGAGCACGATCCCGACCACATGCTCCACCGCGTTGCCGGCGATGGCGATGATCACCAGGCCGGCGAACGCCTGCGAGATGTGCAGCGTGTGGATCGTCGGCCGCAGCGCGTGGACGAACCAGTCTGAGACGAAGGCCGAGGCGCTCCCGCCGGCCACCAGCAGGACGAGGCTCAACCCGGTCGGGGTCCGCGGCGGCTCCCCGGTCGCGCCCGCACCGCCGTGCAGGTACTGGCGCAGCCACCATCCGTAGACGATCAGCAGCGCCACCGCGCCGACGACCGAGATCGTCTCGACGTGACGGGCCGCGGGATCGCCGCCGAACCGCGTCAGGTCGATCAGCACGATGATGAACGTCGAGGTCAGCAGCAGCGTCGCGGTGTCGTTGGGCAGCCGGCGGCCGAAGCGCATCACCCGGTCGCGCGCGCGGAGGGCACCGACCACGATCACCAGCCCCAGCACGAGCAACGCGTTGACCAGGATCGAGCCCACGATCGCCGTCTGCGCCACCACCAGCTGCCCGGCCCGCAGCGCGAACAGCACCACGAAGAACTCCGGCAGGTTCCCGAGCGTCGCCTGCATGACGCCGGTGATCGACGGGCCGACGCGCTGCCCCACCTGCTCGGTGGCGAACGACACCAGCCAGGCCAGTCCCGCGAGCGCCAGCGCCGCGAGCACGAACGCCGCGACATACGAGAAGCCATGGCTGTAGCGGGCCACGCCCGCGGCCGCGCTCAGCACCACCACCGCGCTCAGAAGAACGCGCTCGCTCCGGGTGAGCCCCCTCAGCGCCGGCTTCCCGCCGTCGCCGCCTCAGCTCGCGCCACCGCCGACCCTCTCGAACTCGCCGGTGTCCGGACGCCCAACCGCCTCGAACTCGCCCGTCTCCACCTCACGCTCGACCTGCTCGACGATCTCGTGCTCGGAGGTGTCCGGCGCGACCCTGCGGAGCTCCCTGACCCGGAAGCTCTTGAACTTGAGGATCTCCAGCACGTAGACCAGATAGAAGCTGGCGGCGATCGCGGCGACGCCGAGCGCCGCCATGAACACCAGCCAGCCGACCCGGTAGTGGTGGTGGTGATCTGAGTAGGGCACGAAGCGAAGCGCCACCGCCACGCCGGCCAGCAGCACCGACCAGCCGTACAGGTAGGCGACCGTCTTGCGCTGGCTGAAGCCGATCCGTGCCATCCGGTGGTGGAAGTGATTGGTATCCCCCAGCCACACCTTGCGCCGATACTTCAGCCGCTTGGCGAGCACGAAGCTCGTATCCAGGAAGGGAACCGCCAGCACCACCAGCGGCACCACCAGGGCGACCACCGCATTGGTCTTCAGCGACCCCACCACCGCGGCCAGCCCCAGCAGGTACCCCAGCAGGTTGGCCCCGCTGTCGCCCATCATCACCCGCGCCGGGTAGTAGTTGTGAAGCAGGAAGCCGAGCGACGCGCCCGCCGTCAGCGCGGCCAGGATGGCCGCTCCCGGCACCCCGAGGTCAAAGGCGATCACCGCGAAGGCCACGCCGTCGATCGCGCACAGCCCGGCGGCCAGCCCGTCGACGCCGTCTGAGAAGTTGACCACGTTCATCAGCGCCACCAGCCACAGCACGGTCAGAAACCCGCCCTCGTGGGGGAACTGGAGGGCCCCCACGAACGGCACCGTCACATCGGTCACCACCGCCCCGCCCTCGACCGCGATCACCGCGGCTCCGATCTGCCCCACCAGCTTCAGCGCGGGCGGCAGATCCCGGATGTCGTCGACGGCCCCGACGGCGGCGATCAGGCAGGCGCCGAGGGCGATCGTCCAGGTGTGCACGATCCCGCCCGGTCCGGGGTGGGTGTGCGCGGTGTGCGGCAGGTAGATCGTCGCCGGCAGCCACACGAGCGCCGCCACCAGCACCCCGGCCAGGATCGCCAGCCCGCCGAGCAGCGGCGTCGCCCGCTCGGCCAGTCCCCGCTCGCTCGGCATCGCGATCGCGCCAACCCGTCGGGCGACGCGGGCGGCGACCGGCGTCAGCACCGCCGCGATTGCCAGCGCCACCAGGAACGCGAGAACAGCGTCGAGATAGTGCATGAACCACACAAGCATCGCATCCGCGCGGGACTGCGCGGCGAAACGTGGGTGAGCTCAGACCGTGGCCAGCGAGGCGTACAGCGGGTAGCGCTCGGCGACGGCCGCCGCGCGCTCCGCCAGCTCGCCCTGCCGTGCCTCGAAATCCGGGGCCGTGAGCGTCTCGGCGATGATCCGCCCGACCTCGGTGAAGTCATCAACCTGCAGGCCGCGGGTGGCCAGTGCCGGCGTGCCGATCCGCAGTCCGCTCGACACCGCGGGCGGCCGCGGGTCAAACGGCACGGCGTTGCGGTTGACGGTGATCCCGACCGCCGCCAGCCGGTCTTCCGCCTGCTTGCCGTCGAGCTCTGACTCGCGCAGGTCACACAGGACCAGGTGGACGTCGGTGCCCCCGGTGAGAACGTTGACCCCGCTGCCGGCGCCCAGCAGCTCGTCGGCCAGCGCCCTGGCCCCGGCGAGCGTTCGCTCCTGGCGCTCGCGGAACGCGTCGGACATCGCGATCAGCAGCGCCACCGCCTTGCCGGCGATGATGTGCTCGAGCGGACCGCCCTGCTGCCCCGGGAATACCGCCGAGTCGATCTTCTTGGCCAGGTCCTCCTGACACAGGATCATCCCGCCCCGGCCGCCGCCGATCGTCTTGTGGATCGTGGTGGTGACCACGTGGGCGTGCGGAATCGGGCTGGGGTGAAGACCGGCCGCCACCAGACCGGCGAAGTGCGCCATGTCGACCACCAGGTAGGCGCCGACCTCGTCGGCGATCGCGCGGAAGCGCTCGAAATCCAGAAAGCGCGGGTACGCCGACCAGCCGGCGACGATCATCTTGGGCCGGCGCTCG
>DAIQND010000065.1:8192-11309 GCA_036788555.1 Solirubrobacteraceae bacterium
TCGTGGGCCAGCCGGTGCACCTCGTCCATGTCGACCAGGCTGGTCTCGCGGTCGACGTGGTAGGGGACGATCTCGTACAGCCGGCCGGAGAAGTTGATCTTCATCCCATGGGTCAGGTGGCCGCCGTGCGCCAGCTCGAGCCCCATCAACGTGTCGCCCGGCTGCATCAGCGCCTGGTAGGCAGCGGCGTTGGCCTGCGCACCGGCGTGCGGCTGGACATTGGCGTGCTCGGCGCCGAACAGCTCCTTGGCCCGCTCGATCGCCAGCTGCTCCGCGACGTCGATGAACTCGCAGCCGCCGTAGTAGCGGCGACCGGGGTAGCCCTCGGCGTACTTGTTGGTCAGGACCGACCCCTGGCACTCGAGCACGGACAGCGGCACGAAGTTCTCCGAGGCGATCATCTCCAGCGTCCGCTGCTGGCGGTCACGCTCGAGCGAGAGCACCTCGGCGATCTGCGGATCGACCTCGGCCAGCGGCCGGTTGAAGAAGTCAGGCGGCAGCTCGACGCTCACGTGCGAGCGACGATATCAGCGGGGGTGGCGGCGATCACGGCCAGATCGCCATCCTCCCAGACGACCGTCGCATCGAGCTCTGCGTCCGCCAGCCATCGCAACTGCTCGGCCACCGAGCTCGGCTTGTCGAACCCGGGGGTGAACGGCGTCCGAGCCAGCGCCGGATCCTCCGCCACCACCAGGTCGGCCAGGACGAAGCGCCCACCGGGCCCCAGGACGCGCCGGATGCGCCGGAACAGATCCGCCTTCTCGGCCCCGTCCAGGTGGTGGACGCAGAGCGCGCTCGCGACCAGGTCAAAGGGTCCCTCGGGGAGGCCGTCCTGGATCCGTCCCACGCGCAGCTCGACTCGCTCCGCGGCGAGCCGTTCGCGGGCGACCTCCAGCATCCCGGGGCTGACGTCGATCCCGACGAGCCGCGCCTCGGGGTGGCGCTCGAGCAGAAGCGCCGCCGTCGCGCCGGTGCCCGTGCCCAGCTCGAGGATTCGCCGCACGCGCGCACCACTGGCCTGCACCAGCGCGCGCTGGAGCTCGTCGTAGGCGGGGACGTCGGCCCTGATCTCCTCCTGGTAGCTCGGCGGGTGAAAGTGAAACTGGCCGCCGAGAGCCTCGTGGAGTGGCTCATCCCCCAGCGCGCCGGCCCGCACCACCGTCCACGAGCCGTCCGCTTCGTAGCGGCGCAGGTCGACCAGCGTCGAGGGCGTCCCCGGCAGCTCGCCGCCGTCGATCACCAGATCGGCGGCCGCCCGGATCGGCTCGGGCACCTCCTCCAGGCGCCGCGGATCCGGTCCGCCTGCCAGGTTGGCGCTCGACTGGAGCACCGGCCGCGCCAGCCCGGCGAACCGCGGGAGCCGCGGGACGCGCACGCCGAGCGTCGCGGGCTCGGCGCCGCAGGCCAGCGGAAACCGTCCCGCCGGGTTGGGCACGAGCAGTCCGACCGGGCCGGGGAGCAGCCGCGCCATACCCTGGCGGGTGCGCTGGCCCAGCTCGGGCAGCTCCCCAAACGCCGCCTCGAGCTCGAAGAACATCACCGCCGAGGGCTTCTCCAGCGGCCGTCGCTTGAGCGCGTAGAGCCGCTTGACCGCGTCCTGGTCGCAGGGGTCGCACGCCAGCCCGTAGACGGTGTCCGCGGGGAACACCGCCACCCCACCGGTGGCGAGGCAGCGCTCGAGCGCTTCCGCGCCGCTCACGCCCGGCGGGCGACGACCACCCGCTCGTGGCCGGCGAGGTCTCGGAGCCGCTGGATCGAGGCGAAGCCGGCACCTCGCAGCAGCGCGCTCACCGCATCTGCCTGGTCAAAGCCGACCTCGAGCGCCGCCAGCGGCACCGCTCCCAGCTGCCCGGCGAGCCGGCGGATCACCTCGAGCCCGTCCGGTCCTGCGAACAGCGCCGCCGCCGGCTCGTGGTCGGCGATCTCCGGCGCCAGCTCGGCGCCCGCGGCGACGTAGGGCAGGTTGGCCACGACGGCGTCGAAGCCCGCCGGCAGGCCGTCGAGCAGGTCGCCCGCCACGAACTGCACCTCCAGGCCGAGCCGGCGCGCGTTCTCCCGCGCCACCGCCAGCGCGGCATCGCTCACGTCTGCCCCCCATACCTCCAGGTCCGGCCGCTCGTGCTTCAGCGCCAGCGCCACGGCGCCGCTGCCCGTCCCGACGTCGAGCACCCGCGCGCCACGCTCCAGGGTCAGCCCCACCTCGACCAGCAGCTCGGTCTCGGGCCGCGGGATCAGGACCCGCGGGTCGACCGCCAGCGTCAGGTAGCGGAAGTCCTTGCGGCCGAGGATGTAGGCGATCGGCTCACGCGCGGCCCGGCGCTCGATCAGCGCGTCGAACCCCTCGGGCACCACCGCGCCGGGGTCCATGAGCAGCCGCTCGCGACTCACCCCCAGCGCGTGCGCGAGCAGCAGCTGCGCGTCGAGCAGCGGGCGCTCGACCCCGGACATCGCCAGGCGGGTCGCTGCGTCGCGCAGGGCGAGCGGCGCCAGCGTCGCCTCAGCCACCCGCGCTGTCCTCGAGCTTGCGTCGCTTCTCGTCGTCCTGGAGCGCGTGGGTGAACTCGTCGAGCTCGCCGAGCAGGATCCCGTCGAGGTTGTGGGCGAGGAGGTTGATCCGGTGATCCTTGACGCGCTTCTCGGGAAAGTTGTAGGTGCGGATCTTCTCCGCCCGCTCGCCGGTTCCCACCTGCGCCTGGCGTGAGGCGGCCAGCTCGGCCTGCTGCTCGGCCAGGGCGCGCTCGTAGAGCCGCGCACGCAGGACCCGCATCGCCCGCTCGCGGTTCTGCAGCTGCGACTTCTCATCCTGCATCGAGACGACGATCCCGCTCGGCTTGTGGGTGATCCGCACCGCGGAGTCGGTCGTGTTGACCGACTGGCCGCCGGGGCCGGAGCTCCGGTAGACGTCGATCTGCAACTCGCCCGGATCGATCTCAACCTCGACGTCGTCGGCCTCGGGAAGTACCGCGACGGTGGCGGTCGACGTGTGGATGCGCCCCTGCGACTCGGTCTCGGGGACCCGCTGCACGCGATGGGTACCGCCCTCGAACTTGAACACCGAGTAGGCGCCGTCGCCCTTGACCGCGAACGTGTAGGTCCCGTCGCCGAGCGCCATCGGCT
>DAIQND010000066.1:0-11137 GCA_036788555.1 Solirubrobacteraceae bacterium
CAAAACCGACGTTGTAGTAGCGCTTGAGGATCAGTTCGTCGCCGTCGAGGGAGGAATTGAAGTCCGGGAACACCTTGAGCGTCGCGACCGACGCGACGATCAAAAACGACACCATCGTGACCTTGACCGGGGCCGCGTCGGCGTCCGCCTTCTGGGCCGCGGCCTGCTCCTGGTTGAGCTGGCGTCGCCACGCCTCCAGCTCGGTGATGTCCGCCTCGTCGTGCTGGGTGACGTGGGGGATCATCACCCAGTTGCGAGCCAGATTCGGGGCGGAGATCCGCTGGATGCGACTGCGCGGCACCCGCTCGACGGGGCCGAACTTCTCGAACTCGAGCCCGGGCCAGGGAGCGAGGTTCAGGCCCGGGACGCGCGGGACTTGGCCGTCGGATGGCGCGGCGCCCGGGAGGCGCGGGGCTTGGCCGTCGGATGGCGCGGCGCCCGGCTGCTCGCCCGCGGCCAGCCGCTCGAGATCCTCGCGGGTGATCCTGCCCTTGCGACCGGTTCCCGCCACGCCCCGCAGGTCAATCCCGAGCTGGCGAGCGCGGCGCCGCACCGACGGGCTGGCGTAGACCGGGCCGTCGTCTGGGCGAGAGGGACCCTGCTCGGTCGATGGCCCGGCGGCAGCCGGCTGCTCCGGTGCGCCACCGCCCGCCTGGGCCTCCGCATCCGCCGCCGAGCCCACGGAGTCCGGCGCAGCGGACTCGGTCGGAGCGCCCTCGGATGCGGCGGCCGATGCCGTGGCTGAGATCTGGCCGTTCTCGGAAGGCTCGATCGCCAGCAGTGGCGCGCCCTGCGAGACCCGGTCGCCGACCTTGACCCGGAGCTCGTTCACCACGCCCGCGAATGGTGCGGGCACATCCATCGTCGCCTTGTCGGACTCGAGCGTGACCAGCGGATCGTCTGCGGCCACGCGGTCGCCCTCGGAGACCAGGATCTCGATGATCGGCACATCCTCGAAGTCGCCGATGTCCGGCACCTCGACGACCACCGCGCTGCCGGTACTCATACGGTGGTCGGCATCGGCGCGTCGGGATCGATCTCGTAGCGGGCGATCGCCTCCTGAACCCGCGCGGGTTCGACGACCCCCTCGTCAGCCAGCTCGCGCAGGGCGGCGACGGCCACGTAATGGCGGTCGACCTCGAAGAAGCGCCGCAGCGCCCGGCGGGAGTCGCTGCGCCCGAAGCCGTCGGTGCCGAGCACGCGGTAGCGGCCGGGCACCCATTGGCGGATCTGCTCGGCGAAGCTGCGGATGTAGTCGGTCGCGGCCACGGCGGGAACGTCCGAGAGCTGCTCGGCGACGTGCGCACGGCGCGGCTCGGAGGTCGGGTGAAGCATGTTCCACCGCTCGACCTCGATCCCCTCCCGCCGCAACTCGGTGAACGAGGTGACGCTCCACACGTCGGCGGCGATGTCCCAGTCGGACTCGAGCAGGTCGGCCGCGGCGATCACCTCGTTGAGGATCGTCCCTGACCCGAGGAGCTGGACCTGCGCCGACTCGACCTCGCGCAGCCGATACATCCCCCGCAGGATCCCCTCCTCGACGCCCTCCGGCATCGGCGGATGGTGGTAGTTCTCGTTCATCAGCGTCAGGTAGTAGAAGACGTCCTCCTGCTCGCCGATCATCCGCCGCAGTCCCTCGCGGACGATCACCGCGACCTCGTAGTTGAACGTCGGGTCGTAGGCCCGGAGGTTGGGGACGACCGAGAACAGGACGTGGCTGTGGCCGTCCTCGTGCTGGAGCCCCTCACCGTTCAAGGTCGTGCGCCCGGCGGTACCGCCGAGCAAGAACCCGCGCGCCCGGCTGTCGCCCGCCGCCCACACCAGGTCGCCGACCCGCTGGTAGCCGAACATCGAGTAGTAGATGTAGAACGGGACCATCGGCACGCCATGGGCGCTGTATGAGGTGCCGGCCGCGATGAACGAGGAGATCGACCCGGCTTCGGTGATCCCCTCCTCGAGGATCTGGCCGTGCGCATCCTCCTTGTAGAACATCAGCTGCTCGGAGTCCTGCGGCTGGTAGCGCTGTCCGAACGGCGAGTAGATACCGACCTGGCGGAACAGCCCCTCCATCCCGAAGGTCCGTGACTCGTCGGGCACGATCGGAACGATGTGGCGGCCGAGCTGCTTGTCGCGCAGCAGCGCCGCCAGAACCCGGACGAAGGCCATCGTGGTGGAGATCTCACGGTCATTGGTGCCGGTGAGCTGGGAGCTGAACAGCTCGAGGTCGGGGACCGGCAGCGGCTCGGCGCTGCGGCGGCGGACCGGGAGCGAACCGCCGAGCCGCCCACGGCATTCGCGCAGGTAGCGCATCTCCGGCGCGTCGTCGGGCGGCTTGTAGTACTCGGCGGCGCGGACCTGCTCGTCGCTCAAGGGCAGTTCGAAGCGGTCGCGGAACGCCAGCAGCGCGTCCTCGGTCATCTTCTTGGCCTGGTGGGTGACCATCTGCCCCTCGCCCGAGGCGCCCATCCCGTAGCCCTTGATCGTCTTGGCCAGGATCACCGTCGGCTGGCCGGTGTGCCGGACCGCCTCGTGGTAGGCGGCGTAGACCTTCTGCTGGTCAAGTCCGCCCCGGTTGAGCAGCCAGATCTCCTCGTCTGACATGTGGGCGACGCGCTCGAGCAGCACCGGGTCCTTTCCGAAGAAGTGCTCGCGCACGTACGCCCCGTCTCGCGACTTGTAGGTCTGGTACTCGCCGTCCACCGAATCCTCCATCACCTTCAGCAGTCGCCCGTCGGTGTCCTCGGCCAGCAGCGGGTCCCACTTGGAGCCCCAGATCACCTTGATCACGTTCCAGCCCGCGCCGCGGAAGTCCGACTCGAGCTCCTGGATGATCTTGCCGTTGCCGCGGACCGGACCGTCGAGCCGCTGGAGGTTGGCGTTGACGACCCAGATCAGGTTGTCGAGCCGCTCGCGCCCGGCCAGTCCGATCGAGCCCATCGTCTCGGGCTCGTCGACCTCGCCGTCGCCGATGAACGCCCACACCTTTCGCCCCTCAGTCTGCGCGAGCTCGCGGGCCTGGAGGTACTTCATGAAGCGGGCCTGGTAGATCGAGGTGATCGCCCCGATCCCCAGCGAGACCGTCGGGAACTGCCAGAACTCCGGCATCAGCCACGGATGGGGATAGGAGCTCAGGCCGCCGGGCCGGGAGACCTCCTGGCGGAAGCCGTCGAGCTGCTCGGCGGTGAGGCGGCCCTCCAGAAAAGCCCGCGCGTAGTTGCCGGGGGAGGAGTGGCCCTGGAAGTAGATGAGGTCGCCGCCGTGCTCGCTCGACGGCGCGTGCCAGAAGTGGTTGAAGCCGACCTCGTAGAGCGTGGCCAGCGACTGGAAGGTGGCGATGTGCCCGCCCAGCTCCGATGACTGCTTGTTGGCCCGCACGACCATCGCCATCGCGTTCCAGCGCACGATCGACCGCAGGCGGCGCTCGATCTCGGCCCCGCCCGCCCCGCCCGGCAGCTTGGCCTCGCGCTCGGGCGGGATCGTGTTGACGTAGGAGGTGTTGAGGCTGGCGATCGGACCGGTGCCGGCGTGCTGGGCGCGCTCGACAACCCGCTGGAGGAGCTCCCGGGCCCGCTCCGGCCCGTCGTGGGCGACGACCGCGTCCAGCGCCTCGAGCCACTCGCTGGTTTCGACAGCGTCGAGGTCGGCGCCGGCGCCGTTGGTGCTCACCGTGTGCAGCTGCTCTGCCATCTCTATGCGATGGTACGCGCGTGCCGACCGCAGATGAAGAGCTGGCGTTCGCAGGTGCGACCCTGCTGGCCGCGCGCGTCCGCGCCGGCGAGGTTCAACCGCGTGAGCTCGTGGAGCTGTTCCTGAGACGGATCGAGGCGCTGGACCCGCAGCTGAACGCGTTCCGCGTGACGATGGCCGAGGAGGCGCTGTCGGCGGCCGACCGTGTGCCGCGTGACGGGCCGTTGGCGGGGGTGCCGGTGGCGATCAAGGGCGACACGCCCGTGGCGGGCCAGCCGACGACCCGCGGGTCGCGCAGCTACGGTCCGCCCGAGGCCGACGACGCCGAGGTTGTCCGGCGGCTCCGGGCCGCCGGTGCGATCCCGATCGGGATCACCAACGTTCCCGAACTCACGATCTGGCCCTGGACGGCCAGCGACGCCACCGGCATCACCCGCAACCCGTGGGACCCGAGCCGGACGCCTGGCGGTTCTTCCGGTGGCTCGGCGGCCGCCGTGGCAGCCGGGATGGTTCCGTGTGCCACGGGCTCGGACGGGGGCGGCTCGATCCGGATCCCGGCTGCCTGCTGCGCTCTGGTGGGCATGAAGGCGACGCGCGGGCGCGTGTCGCTGCGGCCGCTGGACGACCCGTGGCTCGGACTGAGCACGTTCGGGCCGCTGGCGCGGACGGTTGGCGACAGCGCGCTGCTGCTCGACTGCATGCGCGGCACGCTCGACGGCGAGCGCTACGTCGCCCCGATGTTCGACGGCAGCTACGTGGAGGCTGCCGCGAAGCCTCCGGGACGGCTGCGGATCGCGGTCTCGCGCAAGATTCCCCCGGGTCTGATCGCCGGCCTGGGAGGCGACCAGCAGGAGGCGTGGGAGCGGACCGCGGCGCTGCTGGGCGAGCTGGGGCACGAGGTGGTGGAGCGCGATCCGGCGTACGGATCGGCCTCGCTCCTGTTCACCCAGACCTGGGTGCGCGGCATCTATGAGGACTCGCTGCAAGTCCCCGACCGGTCGGTGCTGGAGCCAAACACGCGGCGGATGGCGGGCGCCGGACGGCTCGTTCCGGAGTGGCGGGCGCGCAGCCTGCGCGGGGCCGCCAGGGCGCGGGTCACGGCGAGGATCCTGGCGCTGTGGGACGAGGTGGATGTGGTGATGACGCCCGGACTCGCCAGCACGCCGATCGCGGCCGAGGGCGGCTATCACCGCAACGTGCTCGTGGCGTTCGACATGGCGGCACGGTTCACCCCATGGACTCCGGCCTTCAACGTCACCGGACAGCCGGCGATCACGATCCCGGCCGGGATCGCTGCCGACGGCCTGCCGCTGAGCGTGCAGCTGGCCGGTCGGCTCGGCGCCGAGGACGTGCTCTATTCGCTGGCGGCTCAAATCGAGGCGGCCAGGCCGTGGGCCGAGCGAAGGCCCGTGCCGGCTGTTGCGTCCTCGGCCGGAGCGGCCTGAAACGTCGCCTGAGCCAGCGCCAGAAATTCCGCCACCGCCGGGGGATGGCGACGGTCCTGGCGCCAGGCGAGCGTGATGTCGCGGACCAGCGGCGGCCCGCCCAGGGCGATGACGGCAACCTCGGCGCCCGGCGCGACGGCGTCCGAGCGCGGAAGGAGCGCCACTCCCATCCCGCGTGAGACCAGCCGCCGGATCCGCTGGCTCTCGTTTGACTCAAGCCTCACCTGCGGCTCGAACCCGGCGCGGTGGGCGGCCGAAACGAGCAACTCGCGCAGCCGCGCGCCCGGGCGGAAGCTGATGAATTCCTCGGCGGCCAGCTCCTCCATCTCCAGCCTGGGCCGTCCCGCCAGGGGATGGCGGGGCGGGAGCACCCCGACGAGCTCCTCGAGCACGAGCTGGTGGAGGGCGAGGCCGTGGCTCTCCACCCACTCGGTCACGGACAGAAATGCCAGGTCGAGCTCATCGTCACGCAGCATTGCCGCGAGCTCCTCGCTCGATTGCTCGCGCACCGTCAGCTCGATCGTGGGGTGGCGCTCGTGGAAGATCGCGAGGGCCACCGAGACATCGACGGGGCCCATCGTGTGCATCGTGCCGACCGTGACCCGACCGCTTTCCATGCCCTTCAGCGCCAGCAGCTCCGCTTGCGCCGCGTCGAGCTCCGCGAGCATCCGCCGAGCCCGGGCAACCAGGACGTTGCCGGCGTCGGTGATCGTGACCTGGCGCGTCGTGCGCTCCACCAGCGCCAGCCCGACCTCATCCTCGAGCCGGCGGATCTGCTGTGAGAGCGCAGGCTGGGCGATGTGCTCCCGAGCCGCGGCACGCGTGAAGTGGCGCTCGTCCGCGAGGGCCACCAAGTACCGAAGCTGCCGCAGATCCATAAGCAACGATTATAAGTGCTTGCGAAAATCGGTCTTGGACTTCTAAAGGGTTCGGAGTCACAATGCTTGGCACACCCTCTCCTCCCTCATCGCGCCCCGTTCAGACCGGCCTCATACCCCGCCGGTTCCCGGGGCGCGATTCCTTTAAGGTGGTGGTCACATGGCACCAATTCATGTATCGGCCGAGCGCGTCATCGACGCCCCCGCGGACGTCGTGTACGGCTACATCGCCGACATGCGCGAGCATCACCCGCGGTTCCTGCCGCCGGCGTTCGAGGACTTCGCCGTGGAGTCGGGCGGGGTGGGCACCGGCACGATCATCCGGTTCACCCTGAACGCAGGCCGGCGCAGCCGCCAGTACCGGATGCAGGTGGCCGAGCCGGAGCCGGGCCGGGTCCTGACGGAATCCGACACCGGGTCAACCCTCGTGACGACGTTCACCGTGCAGCCTCAGGGCGAGCGATCCAGCGTCACGATCTCGACGACCTGGGAGGGCGCCGGCGGGATCGGGGGCTTTTTCGAGCGGACGTTCGCGCCGGGTGTGCTGCGTCGCCTGTACGCCGACGAGCTCGAGCGGCTGAACGCATACGCCGCCGGACACGCCGCACCCGGGTAGCCGGGCGCAGCTTTTGAATCTCTCCTCCTCCGGGTAGTTCTCGCCGACCGGAAAGCAGTGGGAGAGGAGGAGGAGCTATGGCAACCGTTACCGCAGAGGGGCGCGAGCTCGGCACCATCGAGACGAACATCCCGGCGCGCCTTGACCGTCTGCCGTGGTCACGATGGCACTGGCGGATCCTGATCGGTCTGGGCACGGTATGGATCCTCGACGGCCTTGAGGTCACCGTGGTGGGGTCGATTGCCGGCGCAATCTCGGCCAAGGGGAGCGGAATCAACATCTCCGCCGCCGAGATAGCGGGGTGGGCGGCCTCGATGTACGTAGCCGGAGCCTGTGCCGGAGCGCTCCTGTTCGGCCGCCTGACCGATATGTTCGGGCGCAAGCGGCTGTTCATGATCACGCTCGGCGTCTACCTCGTCGGGACCTTCGCGACCGCGTTCGCCTGGACTCCGATCTTCTTCTTCGCCTGCCGGTTCGTCACCGGCATGGGAATCGGCGGTGAGTACAGCGCGATCAACTCGGCCATCGACGAACTGATCCCGGCCCAGCACCGCGGCCGTATCGACATCCTCATCAACGGGACCTACTGGGCTGGTGCCGCCCTGGGTGCGCTGCTGTCGGTGGCGGCGCTGCACATCTTCTCGGCGTTCCTCGACTGGCGCGTCTGCTTCGGGCTCGGGTTCATCCTCGGGATCGCGATCCTGATCGTCCGTCGCCACGTGCCGGAAAGCCCGCGGTGGCTGTTCATCCACGGCCGCGAGCGTGAGGCCGAAGAGGTCGTGCAGGACATCGAGCGTCAGGTCGTTGAGTCGACGGGCGCCCCACTTGAGGAGCCCGATGAGACGATCACGATCAGGCAGCGCAAGTCGCTCGGCCTGATGGAGACCGCGAGGGGGATCGTCCAGAGGTATCCGAAGCGCACCGTGCTGGGGCTGGCCCTGTTCATCGGCCAGGCCTTCCTCTACAACGCGATTCTGTTCGGCTACGCGACGATGCTGGCGACGTTCTTCCATGTCGCCACGAGCAACGCCCCGTATTACCTGGTGGCGTTCGCGGTCGGCAACCTGCTAGGCCCGATCATCCTGGGGCCCCTGTTTGACAGCGTGGGGCGCAAACCGATGATCGCCGGGACCTACATCCTGTCCGGGATCCTGCTGCTGATCACGGGCTATCTGTTCAAGCAGGGCGATCTCACCGCCGGGACGCTGACCTTCGCCTGGTGCGTGGTGTTCTTCTTCGCCTCAGCCGGGGTGAGCGCCGCCTACCTGACGGTCAGCGAGGTGTTTCCGATGGAGACCCGCGCTCTGGCCATCGCCCTGTTCTACGCCGTCGGCACCGGCATCGGCGGAATCATCGGCCCGCAGTTGTTCGGCCCGTTGGTGGCGAAATCGAGTCGAGGCCCCGTGTTCGAGGCGCTCGCTCTGGGCGCGGCTCTGATGATCGCGGGCGGCGTGGCCGAGATCGTCTTCGGCGTCAAGGCCGAGCGCCGGCGCCTGGAGGGAATCGCCAAGCCGCTGACCGCCGTCGAAACGCGCGTTCGCGACTTTGCCGCGAGCGCGAGGTCAGGCGCCCCGCGGGGTACCGAGCTGGCCTGAGTCTGTCCGCCTGCGCGCGGCCGGCCGGAAGGTCGGCCGCGCGCAGACCTCTCAGCTCGTGGCGTCCGCGCCTGGCGGCGCTAGACCCGGCTGAACCGCCGGAACTCAAACTCGGCCCCGCCCAGCAGAGCGAACACCAGCCGGAACGGGAGCGTGACGATGTCCAGAATGAGCCCGAGGATCATCCGAATCGCGCTGAAGATGGCTGCGATCATGGCCGAGGTTTACCCGCATGGCGGATGATCGACGCGACGCCGGCACTCCCACAGGGCCTTCGTCTCCCCGAAGGTCAACCTTCGCCACGCCTCCCGCTGCGTGTCCCATACATATACCGTGACGTCCACGACGCTGCGGACGTCCTCCAGCACGTTGACGGCCGTGCGCGCGTCGACGTCCTCGGCCAGCACCTGCCGGGTCATCAGGTCGACCACCTTGAAGCGGTAGGGCGGCCTCGGCCCGGGCGGCGGTGCCTCGCGCCGGCGGCGCTCCGGAAGGACGAATCCGGGAACCCGGTCGGAACCGTGGCTGAGCACCCGCTCAAGCGGGACCATGTTCGCGCCCGTGCCCTTGGTGTGGGTGTCAAGCACCCACACGTTGGGCGGGTCGCTTTGGTCTCTCGAAGCCATTACGTGGACTGTAGGATGGACGCCGAGAACGCAGGCGCGAATGACATCCGATTCAGAGCGAACACCGTCAGACCCCCCCTGGGAGGAACAGGAGGTGGAGGCCGCCAGGGACGCGGCCGGCGCGGTTGGGGGACGTGCGGGCGACGAGGACGTCGATCCCGCCGAGCGCCCCTTGGAGGAGGCCGGCGAGGGTCAGGCTGAAGGGTTCGAGCTGGCCGAGGAGGATCTGATCGGCGCTGCCAGCCACCGTGACAACCGTGCCGATCCGGTCGCGGACGAGTTCACGCCGGAGGCCGAGGAGGCCGAGACGCTTCCGCCGAATCGCTACGGCGAGGCCGATCACGAGCAGACGTCCGAGGCCGATCACGAGCAGACGTCCTAGAGACGGCTGCGCGATCGGCCCCGGCTTCAGCGTGCATCCGTAACTGCGTCCGACTGGGGCGGGGTTACTTCTTGGTGCTCTTACGCGCCGTGCTCTTGCGGCTGCTGGTGCTCTTGCGGCTGCTGGTGCTCTTGCGGCTGCTGGTGGCGCGGGTCGGCTTGGTGGCTGTGCTCCGGGTCGCCGATCCGCGGCTTCCAGCCGTCTCTGCCGCGCTCACCCGGTTTGCCGCTGCCTTGCCGACGGATTTGGCGGCCTTGCCAGCGGCTGACGCCACCGCCTTGCCGTCCTTGAGCATCCGGGTCGCGGCGCGCTTGGCCTGGCCGGTGGCCTGGGACGCGCTCTTGGCCTGACGCGTCGCGGCCGCCTTCTTTGCTGAAGCTGACCTCTGTGCCTTCGTCTGAGCCATCGCCCTCTCCGTTCGTTGCCGAGACACAATTCGCAGCAAGTATTCCGCTTGGCGCCACGGAGTCCTGCGCCCGGCGCGCTGTCTGTCAGCTGTCGCTCGCGGCTCGGCGCAGTGGCGGGCCGCCCGAGGCGGCGGCCATCGTCTGCGGGTCGACCTTGATTGCGAACCCGTCGGCCAGACGCGTGAGGTGATTGAAGATCCCGACGACGTGGGCGACTTCGAGACAACCCTCGTCGTCGAGTCCGACGGATCGCAACGAATCCCAATCACCGGGACCGACCGTCGTCGGGTCAAAGCTCAGCTTCTCAGCGACGGTGCCAAGCGCCCGCATCCGCTCTGACAGATCGGCGCCACTCCAGTGGCCGCGCTCGATCGCGCGCGCCGTCTCCTCCTTGCCGCCCTCGGCACGCAGAAACTCTGCGTGAGACGTGGTTCAGTAGAAGCAGTTCTGGACCGAGGCCGTCACCGCTGCCACGAATTCCCGCTCCTTGACGGCTGAGCGCACCGGGCTCGAACATGATCCCGGAAAACAGCTTGAGAAACAGAGGACCGATTCGGGGGTGCGCGATCAACAGGCGGCTCATCGCGGTCGGCGAGCCGAAGTTGCTGCTCAGGCCGTGATCGGACGGCGCAGGCGGACTTCCGTTTGGCCGCTGAGCTCGTGGGTCGTTACGGCCCCGTCGGCGTCGAACCCGAACCGTGCATAGAAGTCGCGCGCCCGCTGGTTCTCAGCGAGCACCCATAACGTCACCGAGCGCCAGCCGGCGGCTCGAAGGCCCGCAAGAGCGGCATCCATCAGCGCTCGACCCACTCCCGTCCGCCAGACATCCGGCTCGACGTAGATGGCCCCAACCTCGGCGACATCATCGTGTGCGTCATCGTCGCGGCTCGGCGCGGCCGTAGCGCAGAACCCGACGATCCCCCCGGCCGACACCGCAACGTAGATGGTGAGACCGCCATCGCCGCTCAGCGCCTGCCGCCAAACCTCCTCCCGCTGGGCCACCGACAGGCCATCGAGTACCTCATCGCCCACCAGTCCCCGGTAGGCGACCTGCCATGCGCGTACGTGGACCGCGGCTATCGGACCTGCGTCCTCGATGACAGCGCGCCTGACCTCAACCGCCATCCGAAGAGGCTACGACTTTCCCCGCGTTGGTGGACACCTGAACTGAGGTGCCGTCTGGTGCCTCGGGAGGGACAGATAGTGATCCACCCGATGCCGATGCGACCCAAGTCGGCTGGCGGGCCGTGGCGGCAATGCTCGACCGCGAGCGCCTGCACGGCCATGCTCGACCGCGAGCGCCTGATCACCGGAACCCGCACCTGACGCGCCTGATCCTCGCGAAACCCCAGCCAGCCAGGACTGGGTCTCATGCCAACAACAGGGCGCCCCCTGGGCTGTCGTTCGGCGATGGCGAACTCAAGTGACGCTCAACGCTCAAGCGCCTTGCGATGCGCCGCTGCGGATGCGCGAGCCGCGACACGGCGAGTCGGCTGCCAGT
>DAIQND010000067.1:0-10970 GCA_036788555.1 Solirubrobacteraceae bacterium
GCCAGTACGCCCGCTGCTCGTAGCGGACCTGCCACAGGACGAGCCCAAGGTCTCCGCGAAGGTCGCCTTGACGGCTGAGCCGCCCGGCCAGTGCACTCATAGGATTGCCTCCTCGTTGGCGGCGGTGAGATCGGGTGAGCCGGGCTCGGAGCCGGCATCGCCGCCCGTCAGCTCCAGGTAGATGTCTTCGAGCGTCGGCTGGGTGACGCTGAAGCGCTCCAGCTCGACGCTCCGCTCGAGCGCCCAGCTCGTGATCACGTGGGTCGCCCGCACCGGAGCCCGGGTGGTGACCAGGACGCGCCCGTCGCGCAGCGAGCGCTCCGCATCCGGGATCTCCGGCAGGTCGCCCAGCGACCACCCGGCCGGGAGCGCGAAGCGGATCTCCGCGGGTCGCAGGTCACGGCCGCCGAGCTCGTCCGGCCGTCCGATGGCGATGATCTCGCCCGCTCGCATGACCGCCACGCGATCGGCCAGCGATTGCGCCTCGTCCATGAAGTGCGTGGTCAGGAACACCGTCTTGCCGAGCTCGCACAGCGAGCGCACGGTCGCCCAGGCGCCCCACCGCGCCGCGGGGTCGAAGCCGGTGGTCGGCTCGTCGAGGAACACCAGGTCAGGATCACCTACCAGAGCGAGGGCCAGGTCAAGCCGTCGCCGCTGGCCGCCGGAGAGGTGCTTGGCCCGGACCCCGTGCTTGGCCTCGAGGCCGACCAGTTCGATCAGCTCATCCACCGGCCGCCGCCGGCTGTAGTACCGGCCGTACATCTCGATCAGCTCGGCGACGGTCAGGTCGCTCTGCACGCCGCATTGCTGCAGGACGATCCCCACCCGATCGCGCAGCTCGCGCGAGCCGCTGGCGGGATCGATGCCCAGCACACGCGCCTCTCCCCCGCTGCGCGACCGGTATCCCTCGAGGATCTCGACCGTCGTCGTCTTGCCGGCGCCGTTCGGCCCCAGCAGGCAGAACACCTCGCCCCGGGCAACCTCGAAGCTGATGCCCCGGATCGCCTGCACCTCGCCGTAGGAGCGGCGCAGGCCGGAGACCTCGATCGCCGCGCCCGTGTGGATCTCTGAGTCGGAGAACATGGTCGGCACGCTACGCCACGGGATGACTGGGCGTAAGTGCCGCGCGGCCTAAATCGGCCGTGGCATTCGTCAGGCTCGGTCCTCAGCCCACCCCGGAGTTCCACTGCGCGACCACCGGCGTCTCCCGCTCGAAGCCGAGCCTCGACAGCGTCCCGGTGGAGAGCGCGAGGCGCGCGCCGAACCCCGGCGGCTGCTCGATCCAGCGCGCGCCGATCACGCGCAGGATGTGCCCGTGGGCGAAGACGATGCAGTCGCCGTCGCCCGCTCGCAGTACCGAGATCACGCGGTCCGCCCGAGCCGCCACCTGCTGCGGCGACTCCCCGCCGGGACAGCCGTCACGCCACAGGTTCCAGTCCGGCCGCGACCCCCGGATCTGCTCAGTGGTCAACCCCTCGTACTCGCCGTAGTCCCACTCGTGCAGATCCTCCTCGATCGAGAGGCGGCCGCCGAACCCAGCGAGCTCGGCCGTCTCCCGCGCCCGACGCAGAGGGCTGCACAGGACGAGCGCGAAGCGGTGGCCGGACAGGTGCGGCGCGAGCTCGCGCGCCCGCTCGCGCCCCCGTTCGGTCAGCGGCAGGTCGGTGCGCCCGGTGTGCCGGCCGCTCAGGCTCCATTCGGTCTCGCCGTGGCGAACCAGGACGACGGTCAATCGAATGCCCCGCCGGTGCGCTCGATCTCGTCGGTCTTCGCCCGCCGCCGCAGGTGGCGCTCCTCGTCGGAGACCACCGCCCGCAGGAACGCGGCCACGATCTCAGCCGCCACTTCGGCGCCGATCACGCGGCCGCCCAGACACAGGACGTTCACGCCGTCGTGCTCCACCGACTGGTGCGCGGTATAGGTGTCGTGCACGGTCGCGGCGCGGATCCCGCGGATCTTGCAGGCGGCAACCGACACTCCGGCACCCGATCCACAGACCAGAATCCCCCGCTCGGCCCGACCCTCGAGCACCGCGTGCCCTACCTCCAGCGCCTTGTCGGGGTAGTCGATGGGCACCGTCGTGTCGGTCCCCAGATCGAGAACCTCGTGGCCCTCGGACTCGATCAGGCCGAGCAGGCGCTCCCGCAATGGGACCCCGGCATGATCAAAACCACAGGCGACAACCATCAGGAAACCTCCGGGCTCGCGGGCTCAGTTACCAGGCGCCGATCCGAGCTCGACGCGTGCTCATACTCGTGCAGCGCCAGCAGCGCGCCGCCCAGGACACCGGCGCGCACCCCGTGCCGTGCCAGACGGATCCGGGCGTGACCGGCGAGACCGGGATGGACGTAGCCCTGGGCGATCTGCACGGCAGGGTTCAGCAGCAGCCCACCGGCGAGGGCCCCGCCGCCGCCGATCACCACCTCGTCTGGGTCAAACGTATTGATCGCGTTGGCGATGCCGATCCCCAACCGCTCTGCCCACACCTCGACCGTGCGCGCGGCGACCGGGTCGCCGGCGCGCGCGGCCAGCACAGCGTCGACTCCGGTTGGAGTGTTTCCGCCGGCCGCGGCCTGCCCGAGCGCCGAGTCCGGGTGGCGCTGCGCCACGTCTTCGGATAGCCGGTCCAGTGCGTGCCCGGACGCCACGTGCTCGAGCGACCCGGGTTGCGGAAACTTGCCGGCGCGCGGCACGGGGCGCTCGCCCTCGAGGGGCAGCCCGACGATCGTGTGGCCGAGCTCGCCGGCGCCTCCGGTGGCGCCTCGGTAGATCCGGCCACCGAGCACCAGCCCTCCGCCCACTCCCGTCCCCACCGTGAGCATCACCAGGTTGCGCGCCACCAGCTGAAGGCTCTCGTCATGCGCCTCGGCGAGCGCGGCCACGGTGGCGTCGTTGTCGACGAACGCCGGCACGCCCAGCCGGTCCCCCAGCACCTCACGGAGCGCTATGTCGGCCAGCGGGACGTTGACCGAGGACACCACGCGTCCGGTGCGGAACTCCACCACCGACGGCACCCCCACCCCTACGGCGCCAAGCTGACCCGCGCCCACCTCCCGCACCAGCTCGACCACCTGATCGATCAGCGCGTCGGCACTCGAGAGATCCGTGGAGCGAAGCAGCGAATCGCCAAGCCGGCCATCCGTCAGCGCGGCCACCGCAACCTTCGTGCCACCGAGATCGACCCCCACGAAGGCGCCCGCGCGTTTGTGAGCGTCCATCCCGGAGCTCACAGGCGGGCCGCCGCGGCCGGGTCGAGCAGGACCTTGAGCTCGTTGGCGAGCGGTACCAGCATCGAGGCCGGGACGTGGGGATCCGGGGTGGCATCGGGTCCGAATGCGGCCGCCACCGCGTCCGCCTTCGACGCGCCGGTGACCAGGAACACCGTCTGCTTGGCCGTGGCCAGCGCCGAGAGGGTCAGCGAGATCCGCGGAACGAACGGCTCGAGCCCCGCCTCCTCGACCCCGACCACCAGCCGTGCCCGTTCGCCGAGCGTCGGCTGGTCGGGGAACAGCGACGCGCAGTGGCCGTCGGGGCCCAGACCGAGCAGGAGCAGATCGAACTCGGGCTCGCCCGCCTCCTGGAGCTGGCGCTCGTATGCCTCGGCCCCCCTGTGCGGGCCAAGCTCGCCGTGCATCCGCATCACCGTGGGGGAGGAGATATCCGCCAGCGGGTCCAGCAGCGACTGCTTGACCAGCCGGTAGTTCGAGCGCTCGTCATCGGGCGCCACGCAGCGCTCATCGCCGAACCACAAGGTCGTCCCACCCAGGCCGCCGCTGCCCACCTCCCGGATCGCCGAGGCCAATTCCTCGTAGGCCGGACGCGGCGCCGAGCCACCGGTGAGCACAACGTCGCCGCCGTGCAGGACGGCGCTCAACAGCATCGCCGCGCAGGCCCGGGCCGGATCTTCGAGGATCTCGATCTCGGCCGTCATGAGTCCCCGCGACCGGCCTGGAGCACCAGCGCGCGGTCAAGCGCGGGGGGATAGGTCGTGTCGCGCAGCAGCGCCTGGCGGACTCCCTCGCCGAGGATCCGCGCCTCGCCCCGCGACGCGCCGAGCACCTGCCACTGCTGCTTCTCAGTCTCGGAAGCGCAGTAGCTGATCGACAATCCCCCCGGGCCGCGATCCAGCGCCAGCGAAGAGCCATCCCACCCGATCGTCACCCCCGCGAGCCCCGGCGGATCCTGCTCCACCGCCACCAGCGAGATCTCGACCTCCCGCCCGTCGCCGCCCGTGGCGACGCCGGCGAGTCCATCGCCGCGGGCCTCCAGCGGAGCCACCTCCCAGCCGAGCCGCGCCGCCAGCCAACCCGCCAGCAGCGGCGCGCTCGCCCGCGAGCTCGGCCGGTGGCGGACGCACAGACGATTGAACTGCCCCAGCGCCTCCCGGCGCCAGGGCGGATCAAAGCTCGAGGCCAGCCGCTCGCGCCACGGCGTGGTGCGCAGCCACGCCAGATCGACGACGTAGGCGGAGTCTCGCAGCTCGGCGGCCTTCCCCAGGCAGTGCAGCGCCTCATCCTCATCGGAGTCGACGAGGATCACGTCGGTGAGCGGGAGCATTGACAGCACGCCCGCCTCATGGCCCTGCGGCGCCCACAGCATCGTCGGCAGCTCGGACACCAGGACGGCGTTGACGATCGTGTCGAGCCGCTCGAGCTGCTCGGATCCCAGGTCGATGTCGACCCGCTCGCGGATCGGGCTGATGCCGCCGTCCGCCGGGTCCTCGTAGGCGATCGTGGCGACCGCGTCGAGGCTGCGCCGGCCCTCCTGCACCGAGCAGAGGATCGTACGGGAGGCGTGATAGCGCCCCACCCGCTCGAGGCGCTCGGAGATCTCTGCCTTCCACTCCCGGTCGACGATCACCACCAGGTTGAGCACCCTGGCGGGCGCCAGGGCGCGATTGGCCGCATGACGCTCACGCAGCAGATCGCGCAGAGCCGCCTCGATCGCTGGCGGGTTGGTCGCCTGCTCTGACCAGACGTCCTGACTCATCTAAAGCCGGCGCCACTCCCGGTCGCTGTCAAGCAGTCGGTTTGCCTCCTCGGGCCCGCTCGAGCCGGCCGGATACCGAGCCAGCGGCGATGAGGTGTCCTCCTGCCAGGCGCTCAGGATCGGATCGACGATCCCCCACAGGGTCTCGATCTCGTCGTTGCGCGTGAACAGCGTCGCGTCGCCGCGCATCGCGTCCAGGATCAGCCGCTCGTAGGCCTCCGGTGACTGGGAGATGAACGATGTCCCGTAGCGGAACTCCATGTACACCGGACGAATCCGCATCCGCGTCCCCGGGATCTTCGCGCCGATCGCCACCGAAACCCCCTCGTCGGGCTGAACGGTGAGGATGATCTGGTTGCGCTGCACGCCTACCGAGCCGCTGCTCTGAAATGCCACGTGGGGCACCGGCTTGAGGGTGACCGCGATCTCGGTCACCCGGCGGGCCAACCGCTTGCCCGTACGCAGGTAGAAGGGAACTCCGGCCCAGCGCCAGTTCGAGACGTTCAGCCGCAGCGCGGCGTAGGTCTCGGTCCGGGAATCGTCCGGCACCCCATCCTCCTGGAGGTATCCGGGCACCTCCTCGCCACCCACCATCCCGGCGGTGTACTGGCCGCGGACGGTGAGCGCCGGCACATCCTCGGGCGCCGGCGGCACGACGGCCGAGAGCACCTTGACCTTCTCGTCGCGCACCCGGTTGGCGTCGAACGAGCTCGGTGGCTCCATGGTCAGCAGCGAGAGCAGCTGGAGCATGTGGTTCTGGACCAGATCGCGCAGCGCTCCGGCGCGGTCGTAGTAGGCCGCGCGGCCACCGATCCCGATGTCCTCGGCTGCGGTGATCTCGACGTGGTCGATGAAGTTCCGGTTCCAGACCGGCTCGAACAGCGTGTTGGCGAACCGGAACGCCATCAGGTTCTGGACCGTCTCCTTGCCCAGGTAGTGATCGATCCGGAAGATCTGCGACTCGTCGAAGACGTCCAGCAACTTGCGGTTCAGCTCTCGCGCTGACTCGAGGTCGGACCCGAACGGCTTCTCGATGACCAGGCGCGTGTCCGCTCCCTCACGCCGCTCGAGCCCCGCGGCGCCAAGCTGATCGGCGATCACGGGAAAGAACGACGGCGCCGTGGACATGTAGAAGACGCGGCCCAGGGCATATCCGGCGCGCTCCTCGAACTCGCCGAGCGCCTCCTTCACGGCCGAGTAAACATGCTCCTGATCAAAGCTCCCGGGGATGTAACGCAGGTCGCAGAGCAGCGCCTTCAGCACGTCGGCGTCGGGCCGCCGGCGTGAATAGCGCTCGATCGACTCACGGGCGATCTCCCGGAACTCCTCGTCTGAATACTCGCTGCGGGCAATCCCGATCAGCTCGAAGCGCTCGGGGAGCGCCCCCTCGTGCGCCAGGTTGTAGAGCGCCGGCAGCAGCTTGCGATGGGCGAGATCGCCGGTGGCGCCGAAGATCACGAGCGCCGTCGGGCGGACCGGCAGGTGTTCGAGGCCTTCGGCGAGAGGGTTCTCGGCGCCGACTTCCTCCGCGACAGCCGTGCTCATTGGTCCCTGGCTCCCCGTTTGGTCGCTACAGCAATCCGCGAATCCGCTCAGTCAGCCTCCGCAGCGCGGCCGCCGGCTCGCCGTCGAGCTTCACCCGCTCCGCGGCCAGCCCATGGCCACGCAGCGTCTGCAGGTCGCCCGCCGCCTGTGCGGCGATCAGCCTCCCGAAGGTGTACGGCTCGCCGGGGATCTCGACGTCATGCTCGAAGTCGCCCACCAGCTGAAGGAACCGCCCGGTCGGCGGGCCACCCTTGTGCAGCTGACCAGTCGAGTGCAGGAACCGCGGCCCGTACCCGAACGTGACCGCGGCGCCGGTGGCCGCGCGGATCGCGCTCCGCAACTCGGCCACGGCCCGGTCCAGCTCCCCTGAGGGTGGCAGGTAGCCCATGACCGCCACATAGTGAGGCGGGCTCGCGTCGGCCAGCAGAGCCCGCAGCTGCTCATCGCCGGCGTCCGCGAACTCAGGCACGTTGCCCGACTCGAGCACCCGCTTGGTGTTGTCCTTGGCCTCCTGGACGTTGGGCTGGTCGAACGGATTGATCTCAAGGGCCCAGCCGGAGACGGCCACGGCGAACTCCGATAGGAAGAAGATGCGGCCGAGGTCGCTCGGACCCCCGTGGGTGCTCAACGTCAGCGTCGGATGTCCCGCCTGCGCCAGCGCCTGGACGCCCTCATCGAGGGCCTGGTCCGGGTTCTCGTCGTTGCGCAGGTAGGCGAACACCCGATCGGCGCCGTAGACCTCGGGATCGCCCAGCGGCTCCTCGGCCACCGGCAGGATCCCGCGGCCGTGCTTGCCGGTGGACTCGGCCACCAGCTGCTCGACCCACAGCCCGAAGCTCTCGATCGGCTCGGAGACCAAGAAGGTCAGCTTGTCGCGACCGCGGCGAGCGAGCTCGCCGATCACCGCCCCCAGCCACAGACCGGCGTTGGACGCGCTGGAGTCGTAGTGGGCGCAGTTCTGCTCGCCGACCTGGGCGCTGTGCAGCAGCGCCTCGATGTTGATCCCCATCACCGCCGCCGGCACCAAGCCGAACAGCGACAGGACCGAGTAGCGCCCGCCGATGTCAGGCGGGTTGCGGAACGTGCGGCGCAGCCCGTCCCGCGCGGCCAACTGCTCGAGCGGGCTGCCGGGGTCGGTGACCGCGACGAATTGCCGTGGCTCGGCCAGCGAGGCAAAGTGCCGGTAGTGCGACAGCGTCTCGATCGTCCCGCCGGACTTGGAGGAGACGATGAAGAGCGTCTTCTCGAGCGGGATCGAATCCTGGACGCGCCGCACCACGTCGGGATGCGTCGAGTCGAGCACCTGGAGGCGCAGGCCCTGTGGGATCCCGTCGAACGAGCGCCGCAGCACCTCGGGCCCCAGCGACGAGCCGCCCATGCCCAGCAGCACCGCGTCGGTGAACCCCTCCGCGCGCAGCTCCTCCGCGAACGCGGTGAGCTCCGGCGCGTGCTCGAGCATCGCCTCGGACACCGTCAGCCACCCGAGCCGGTCCTCGATCTCGGCCACGCCCGGCCCCCCCCACAGCGATGCGTCCCGCCGCCACACCCGCTGCGCCACGCTCTGGCCCATCGCCGTGGTCACCCGCTCGGCGATCGCATCCTGAGTCTGGCGCGGGAGCGCCGCGTCGATCGTCTTGGGCTTGCCGGTGATCACCGCCGCGCGCTCCTGCTCGATCCCCGCCAGCAGGCGGTGCATCGCGTCCTCGAACTGCTTGACGCCATCGACCAGCAGCTCATCGGTCACCTGATGCATGTCGATCCCCGCTTCGCGCAACGCCTCGAGCTGCTCGGCGGGATCTTCCTCGGCGGTGGGACCGGTGACCGTGCCATGGTCCGCGAAGGCCATCAGCGTGTTCATCGGCATCGTGTTGACCGTGTGGGGGCCGACGAGCTCCTCCACGTACTTGGTGTCGGAGTACTCGGGGTTCTTGGTCCCGGTGGACGCCCACAGCGGCCGCTGGACGTGCGCGCCGGCGTGCCGCAGCGCCTCCCAGCGCGGTCCGTCGAAGATCTCCTGGAAGCGGCGATAGGCGGCGCGGGCGTTGGCCACGGCCGCCGTCCCGGCGAGATCGGGCCGTCCCAGCGCCTGGAGCTTGTTGTCGACGTTGGTGTCCACGCGCGAGACGAAGAACGACGCCACCGAGTGGACGTCGAGCGGCCGCCCGTCGTTCTGGCGGCGCTCCAGCCCGCGGAGGTACGCCTCGGCCACGCGCTCGTACGCGTCGACCGCGAACAGGAGCGTGACGTTGACGTTGATTCCCTCGTAGATCGCCTGCTCGATCGCCGGCACGCCCTCCGGGGTGCCGGGGATCTTGATCATCAGGTTCGGCCGCGCGACCGCCTTCCAGTAGACCCGCGCCATCTCGAGCGTGCGTTCGGTGTCGTGGGCGATCTCGGGCGCCACCTCGAGCGAGACGAAGCCGTCGTTGCCATGTGCCTCGCGGTGCACGTCGGCCAGCACGTCGCAGGCCAGCCGGACGTCGTGCTGGGCGATGCGGTCATAGATTTCCTGCGGCTCCAGGTCCTGGCGCGCGAGCTCCTCGAGCTCCTCGTCGTAGTCGTCGGAGCCGAGGATCGCCTTCTCGAAGATCGACGGGTTCGCCGTCACACCGCGCAGCGATTCCTCTTCGACCAGCCGCTGAAGCTCACCTCCGGTGATCAGGGTGCGCCGGATCTGGTCGAGCCACACGCTGACCCCGGCCGAGGTCAGCTTGGCGAGACGCTCGTTGACGCGCGTTGCCGCGGTGCTCATCTTCCGATCAGCTCCCTTCCCACTTCCGCCACGCGCTGCGCGGTGATTCCGAAGTGCTCGTAGACGTCTTTGTAGGGCCCCGACTCGCCAAAGGTCTCCATCCCGATGAAGACCCCGTGCTCGCCGATCCACCTGTCCCATCCCAGCGGGCTGGCCGCCTCGACTGCGACCCGCGCGCGGCAACTCGCCGGCAGCACCTGTTCGCGGTAAGCCTCGTCGGCGTTCGTGAAGGTGTCCATGCACGGCATCGAGACGACGCGTACGCGCACCCCGTCGAGCAGCTGCGCGGCCTTTAGGCACAGCGAGACCTCAGAGCCGGTGCCGATCAGGATCAACTCTGGGTCGCCGTCGCAGTCGCGCAGGACGTAGGCACCCTTCTCGATCGCGTCGTCGGGGATCGCCTCGGGGTCGAGGATCGGCAGGTTCTGCCGCGAGAGGGCAAACGCCGTCGGGTTGTCGGGCGAGCGGAGCGCAAAGCGCCAGCCGAGCGCGGTCTCGTTGGCGTCTGCGGGACGGATCACGTTCAGCCGGGGCATCGCCCGCAGGCCGGCCAGCTGCTCGATCGGCTGGTGGGTGGGGCCGTCCTCCCCCAGGCCGATCGAGTCGTGGGTGTAGACCCAGATCGAGGGCAGCTTCATCAGCGCCGAGAGCCTGACCGCTCCGCGCATGTAGTCCGAGAAGACGAGGAACGTCCCGCCGTAGGCGCGGAAGCCGTGCAGCCCCAGGCCGTTGGTGATGGCGCCCATCGCGTGCTCGCGCACTCCGAAGCGCAGGTTGCGCCCGTCGTAGTGGCCGCGCTCGACGTCGCCGCCATCCTCGATGTCGGTGTTGTTGGAGGTGGCGAGGTCGGCCGAACCGCCGACCAGGTGGGGGATCGCCTTGGCCGCCCACTGGATCGTCTTGCCGGACGCGGCGCGGGTGGCGATCGGCTCATCGTCGGGCGAGAAGCGCGGGAGGTCACGGTCCCAGCCGTCGGGCAGCTCGCCCGCGCTGATCGTCTGAAGCAGCTCCGCCTCCTCGGGAAACTCCTCGCGGTAGGCGGCAAACCGCTCCTCCCACTCGGCCTGGAACTCGCGGCCCCGCTCGCAGCAGTGGCGGAAGTGCCCCAGCGCCTCCTCGGGGACGTGGAACTGCTGGTCCGGATCCCAGCCGTAGGCCTCCTTGGTCAGCCGCACCTCGTCCTCGCCCAGCGGCGATCCGTGCGCGGATGAGGTGTCCTGCTTGTGCGGGGCGCCATAGCCGATGTGCGACTGCAGGATGATCAGCGACGGGCGCTCCTGGACCGCCATCGCGTCGCGGGTGGCTGCCTCCAGCCGCTCCAGCGACAGGTCCTCGCCCACGTTCTGCACGTGCCATCCGTAGGCCTCGTAGCGCATCCCCACGTCTTCGGAGAACGACTGCGAGGTGGGGCCGGCGAGCTGAATCTTGTTGTTGTCGTAGAAGGCGATCAGCCGGCCCAGCCCCAGGTGGCCCGCCAGCGAGGAGGCCTCCGAAGCCACCCCCTCCTGGACGTCTCCGTCCGAGGCGATCGTGAAGGTGTGGTGGTCGACCACCGGCTGGCGACCGGGGCGGTTGAAGCGAGCGGCGAGCATGCGCTCGCCGAGCGCCAGCCCGACGGCCATCGAGATTCCCTGGCCGAGCGGCCCGGTGGTGGCCTCGATGCCCGGCGTGTACTTGCGCTCGG
>DAIQND010000068.1:0-10935 GCA_036788555.1 Solirubrobacteraceae bacterium
GAACATGCCGAGCGGCGAGGTGTTCACCGGGCCCCTGGAGGACTCCGCCACCGGCATCATCCGCTTCACGATCCCCTCCGAGACGCGCGGGGTCCAGGTGGATGGGGTGGAGCTGAGCTTCGAAGGCGGTCAGGTGGTGAAGGCCCGCGCGGCACGCGGCGAGGAGTATCTGCACAGCGCGCTCGGCACCGACCCCGGGTCCCGGTTCCTCGGCGAGCTCGGGATCGGCACCAACGCGGGGATCGACCGCCCCACCGGCTCCACGCTGCTCGATGAGAAGATGGCCGGGACGGTGCATCTGGCGCTGGGCAGCTCGTATCCGGAGACCGGGGGCACCAACGTCTCCGCGCTGCACTGGGATCTGGTGTGCGATCTGCGGTCGGAGGGCGAGCTGAGCGTCGACGGCGAAGCGCTCGACCTGACCTGGTTCATCGACCGGTAACGAGCAGCGGCAACTGGGTTCAGTAGCTTCCGCCGTGATGAGCACCGCGGAGCGCCGCACGAAGATCGTCGCCACGATCGGTCCCGCCTCGCGCGAGCTGGAGACGCTCAAGCGGATGATCGAGGCGGGAATGGACGTGGCGCGGCTCAACTTCTCGCACGGCACTCGCGAGATCCACGCCGAGAACGCCGAGCGGATCCGCCACGCGGCCGGAGCCGCCGGCCGGCAGGTGGCGATCCTCCAGGACCTTCCCGGGCCGAAGATCCGCATCGGCGCGCTGAAGGATGACCTGGCCGAGCTGAAGCCCGGAGAGCAACTGGTCCTGGTCTGCGGGTCCGACGCGGTCGGGGACGAGCGGCAGATCTCGGTCAGCTGGCCCGGGCTGGCGAGCGCGGTCGATCCCGACGACGTGATCTACCTGGCCGACGGAGCGATCCGCCTGCGCGTGCTGCGCAACCGTGACAGCGAGGTCGAGACGGCGGTCGAGGTGGGAGGCACGCTGGCCTCACGTCAGGGGCTCAATCTCCCCGGCTCGACACGCGGCCTGGCCGCCGTGCCCGAGGAAGATCTCGAGATGCTCCGCTTCGGCGAGTCGATCGGTGTCGATCTGGTGGCGCTGTCGTTCGTGCGCACCGCCGAGGACGTCAGCAGCGTGCGCCGGCACACACGGCTGCCGCTGGTAGCCAAGATCGAAAAGCCGCAGGCCGTGGATGCGGCCGAGGAGATCATTCGCGCCGCCGATTGCGTGATGGTGGCCCGCGGCGACCTCGGGATCGAGCTGCCGATCGAGGACGTGCCGGTGGTGCAGAAGCGCCTGCTGATGACCGCGGGCCGCCTCGCGCGGCCGTCGATCACCGCCACCCAGATGCTCGACTCGATGGTGTCCTCGAGCCGCCCCACGCGGGCCGAGGTGGCCGACGTGGCCAACGCGATCCTCGACGGCACCGACGCCGTGATGCTCTCCCAGGAAACCGCTGTGGGCTCCTACCCCGTGGAGGCGATCGAGATGATGGCGGCGGTCGCCGTGCGCACGGAGCACGAAGCTCCCTACCGGGCCTGGAACGAGGAACGGGTGCGGCGCGACGCCCGAGACCCCGCCTACACCGTCGCCTACATGGCCTGCGCTGCGGTCCGCGAGCTTCACCTCGCCGCGCTCGTCGTGCCGACGCTTTCCGGCCGCTCCGCCCGCCTGATCTCCGCCCACCGCCCCCAGGTTCCGATCTACGCCCTCTCGCCGGGACGCGAGACCGTCCGGCGCTGCAACCTGATGTGGGGGGTGCAGGCGGCCTCGATGCGCCGCCACGAGGTGACCGAGGAGCTGATCGCCGACGCCGCCCGCCGGGTGGTCGAACTCGGCTGGCTGAAGCCGGGCGTACGCGTGGGGATCACCGCCGGGCTGCCGAGCGGTCGGCCCGGGACGACGAGCCTGATCCAGGTCCAGCGGGTGTAGGAGGTTGCGGCGGGGCGGGCGATGCTGTGGGGCGTTGGCGCGGGGCGGGTGCTGCTGTGGGACGTTGCGGCGCGGCGGGCGATGCTGTAGGGAGTTGCGGCGGGGCGGGGGCTGCGACCAGGTCTGCTGTGGGGGACGCTATCTCGCACATCCGGCCGCGCGAGCGGAGTGCTCTGCGGATCGGCGTCGCTCGGGCTCGGTGCCCGTGCCCGCCCCCTACCCCACCGCCGAGCGACGGCCCGAGGAGTAGAACTCGGCCTCCTGGCGGCCGAGCTCGGTGGCGGGCTCCTCGCCGTAGAACCACTCGCGGGCGATGCGGTGGAAGTTGCCGCGGGCGTGCAGCTGGGAGAGCACCGCGAGCGTCAGGACCTCCATCCGCCGGCCGAAGATGTGGTCCGGCGGCGCCTTCTCGTGGCGCAGCTGGCCGAAGTACTCCGAGCGCGGGTCGCTCATGTCGATCAGCACCTGCGTCGCGTATTCGGGCGTCAGCTCGATGTACTCATCGGCCGTGTACCACGCCGTGGCGGCGCGAAATTGCTCGAGCACGCGGTCGGGATCGAAGCGATCCGGGTCCGGGAAGAACCCCGTCTCGATGCCGAGGCGCATGATCGTCTCGACGTCGCCTTCGATGATCGCGCGCGCGACCTGGATCTCCAGGTCAACGGCGCCCGCCGGCATCCGCTTGAACAGCCCGAAGTCCAGGAAAGCCATGCGGCCGTCTTCGAGCAGCATCGAGTTGCCCGGATGCGGGTCGCCGGAGAACTGGTGATGGCGGTAAAGGCACCCGAAGTAGAAGCGGAAGAGGATCTCCCCGATCCGGTCGCGGTCCTCCTGTGAATACGTCTTGAGCTCGTCAAATCCGGTTCCGTGGACGTACTCGGAGACCATCACGCGCTCGTGCGAGAGGCTCGTGATCACGTCGGGCACGAGGATGAACGGGTGACCGCGGAAGATCCGCGCGAGCGTCCGCTGGTTGGCCGCCTCGAGCTCGTAGTCGAGCTCCTCCTCGATCCGATTACGGATCTCGTCGCCGATCGCCTTGGGATCCATCCCCGGCGCGATCCGCTTCAGGACCCGGAGGATCAGGCCGAGGTTCTGCATGTCGGCGCGGACCGCCGCGGCCACGCCTGGGTACTGCACCTTCACCGCCACCGCGCGCCCGTCGGTGAGGCGGGCGCGATAGACCTGCCCGATGGAGGCGGCCGCCACCGGCTCCTCCTCGAACTCTTCGAAGACCTCGGAGATCGGCTCGTCCAGCTCCTGCTCGATCACCTTGCGCATCTGCTTGAAGGTGACGGTGGGGGCGGCGTCGCGGAGCCGTCCGAGCTTGCGCTGGAACTCCTCGCGGTAGTCCTCGGGAACCACGCCGACATCGAGAAACGACATCACCTGACCGAGCTTCATCGCGGCGCCCTTCATGTGGCCCAGGGCTTCGACGATCTGCTCAGCGGCTTCGATGTGGCGGCGTTCGAGCGCGGCCTGGCGACCCTCGCTGTTGCGGGCTACGTTGCTGACATGGGTGCCCGCCTGGCGGATCGCCTGGCCGGCAGCAAGGCTCCCGATCCTTGCGGTGCGCCCCACGCGCGAGGTGGGGATCCTGTCCTTCGGCACTGCTGAGATGCTACCCGTCGGGGCTTTCGCCGCTGAAATCCACCTGCGAGCCGGGGACGATGTCGTCGGAGCCGTCCTCGTAGCGCACCCACGCCTTGTGGCCGCCGTCGTAATCCTCGGCGAACAGGATCAGCGTCGCCGGCTGACCGAACGCGGTGCACTCCCGGCGCCCCTCCGGATCGAGACCCCGCCAGATCCGCACGAACGGGTTGTGCTCGAGCTCGTCGGCCACGCTGGTGGGATCGGTGTGGCCCGGGTGGATGCGGGTCTGCGGTGGGAGCTTCAGCAGCTTGTCCATGATCGAGGACTTCAGATCCTGGTAGGTGGTGTGACCCGGCGCGCGCACGCCACCGACCGAACGGCGAAACAGCGTGTCGCCGGTGAATACGTCGGTGCCGGACACGAGCAGCGAGAGCATCCCCGCCGTATGCCCCGGCGTGTGGATCGGCTCGATCTCGAGCGCTCCGCTCAGGATCTTCGCCCCCGGCGACATCGTCCCGGTGGCGCCGCCCACCGAATCGCGCTCGGCTTCGTGGATCAGCACCTCCGCGCCGGGCCAGCGCTCGCGCACCTGTGAGAGCTCGGCCACGTGGTCGTGGTGGTGGTGGGTGAGGAGCACGTGGGTCAGCGCGAAGCGCATCCGCTCGAGCACCCGCAGGAGCGGCTCCACCGGACCGCCGGCGTCGATCATCACCGCGTGCGAGCCGAGCTCATCCGCCACCAGGTAGGTGTTTGAGAGCCAACCATCATGCATCGCGCGCTCGATGATCACCGGCGCTGAGCGTACCGGGCGAGCGGGCCTGGGTACCCTACGGACGTGGGCCTGATCCACACGTGCTACCGGATCACCGACGTCGAGCGCTCGGTCGCGTTCTATCGGGCACTGGGCTTCGAGGAGAAGCGCCGGATGCCGATCCGCGAGGAGGCGATCAACGTCTTCATGGGACTGCCCGACGATGGCGATGAGCCCCGCCTTGAGCTGACCTACAACTTCGGCGTGGACTCGTATGAGTTGGGCACGGGCTACGGCCACATCGCCATCGCCACGGGAGATCTTGACGGCACGCTGGCGCGGCTGGCCGAGCTGGGGATCGAGCCCGAGCGCCCGCCGTACACGGTGCGCGAGGGCGGCAACCGGCTGACCTTCGTGCGGGATCCGGACGGCTACCGGATCGAGCTGATCGAGCGCGCCGGGTCGAGCTGAGGCGGCCGACGCGATGGCCGAGACCAGCAAGATCGCCTACCTGCTCGAGCGGATCAGCCAGGGGATCGCGGCGCACGACCGCGAGAATCCCGGCCATCACACCTGGGGGATCGGGATGGCGTACTTCGACATCGAGCGGCTGGGGCTCGAGGACGGCGAGGAGATACTCCCGGGAATCGTGCTCCAGGCCGACGGAGGGATGACCGGGCAGTTCCGGATCCTGTGCGACGGCCAGCACGAGGACGGCGTCAGCGAAGAGGAGGAGCAGGTGGTCGACGCGGTCGCCGAGCAGGAGGTGGCCGAGCCCGTGTACGCGCCGGGGCAGACGCCCGCGCCGCCACTCTAAAACGGCGGCGGCTGCAGCCCGGCGCGCGCCGCGATCGTGCGGCTGAGCTGCGCGATCGTCGGGCACTGGAGGCCGTGGCGCCGGCCGGCCCGCAGCACAGCGCCGGCGATCGCATCGAGCTCGGGTTCACGCCCGGCCGCGATATCGCGTTGCATCGAGGAGCCGAGTCCGGCGTGGGCGCTCTCGAGCTCGGCTCTGGTCGCCGCCGCCTGCACATCGGCACCGTCGGCATTGGCGACCGCGGCGGCCTCGGCGATGGCTGCCTGGAGCGTCGCCCGCCACGCCGGATCGGAGCGGATGAAGCCGATCGGCTGATCGCTGGCGCTGGTCGTGCAGGCCAGCGCCACCAGCCGCACCAGCTTCGACCAGAGCACGTCAGCCTCGCTGTCGAGCACCTGCACCGGGATGCCCGCCCGCGCGAGCAGATCGGCCACCGGCCGGAGCGCCGGTGCGAGCGCCGGGTCATCGGTGGCCAGATCGACTCGCACCGAGGGACTGCTCTGGAGCACCTGGCCCGGCTGCGGGGAGTGCGACTCGATCCGGATCGTGGCGGCCGGCACGCGGCGTGGACCAAACCGCTGCCGGAGCACGGGCATGTGCTCGAGTCCGTTGAGCAGCGGCACGACCAGCTGTGGAGTCGCCCGGATGCGATCGAGCGCCGGCTCAAGCCCGGCTGACTTGGTGGTGACGAACAAAACGTCCACCGCAGCGGTGAGCGCCGGCTGCGCCTCCGGGCGGGCGGCGAAGTTTCCAAGGATCTCGCTCTGGACTGCGATGCCTCGCCCCCGCAACTGCTCGACGGTGGCCTCGCGGCCGATCACGATCACCCGCTGCTGTGCGCGCCACAGGGCGGCGGCGAGAAAGCCGCCGACGCCGCCGGGGCCGAGGACCGCGATCGTCTGCACCCGCCGAAGGCTGGCACAGTAGGGTCCCGTCGATGAGCCCCGTGAAGCCCGGCGCGCGCCCGTGACCTACTCGATCGTCGCGCGCGACCCGGCCACGGGTGAGCTTGGCGTCGCCGTCCAATCGCATTGGTTCTCGGTGGGCTCGGTCGTGCCGTGGGCGGAGCCCGGGATCGGCGCGGTCGCCACTCAGGCCAACGCCGAGGTGGCCTACGGGCCCCGGGTGCTGGCGCTGCTGCGCGACGGCGCGGACCCGGGGGCGGCGCTCGATCAGCTGCTGGCCGAAGATCCCGCCGGGGGGTCGCGGCAGGTGGCGGTGGTCGACGCCCACGGCCGGGTGGCTGTGCACACCGGCCCTGAGTGCATGGCGTTCGCCGGCCACGCCACCGGCGACGGGGTCTCCTGCCAGGCCAACATCATGGTCAGCGAGCGGGTGTGGGGCGCGATGTTCGAGGCGTTCGGCACCACCGACGGTTCGCTCACCGACCGGTTGCTCGCCGCGCTGGAGGCGGCCGAGTTGGCCGGTGGCGACCTGCGCGGTCGCCAGTCGGCGACCCTGCTGGTGGTGCCGGCCCAGGGCGAGTCGTGGCGGACGGTCGTGTCGCTGCGAGTCGAGGACCACCCCGATCCTCTTTTGGAGCTGCGCCGGCTGGTCACCCTGCACCGCGCCTACGCGCTGGCCAGCCAGGGCGACGAGCTCACCGGCCAGGGGCGCCATGACGAGGCGGCGGACCGATTCCGCCGGGCCGCTGAGCTGGCCCCGGACAACGATGAGCTTCGGTTCTGGGGCGGGCTCGGCCTGGCCCAGGCCGGCGACGTCGATGCGGGAGTGAGGCAGGTTCGCGCGGCGATTGCCCAGCACTCGGGCTGGGCCGAACTGCTCGAGCGGCTCACGCCGCAGACCGCGCCGTCGGCTGCGGCGGTTCGCGCGCGTCTTTGGCCCAGCTGACGCGCGCCTGCGGTACGGTTCGCGCCAGAGATGAGCGAGGCCATCCAGACAGCCTCGGCGTTCGATGCCAACCGGGCACGCGGCGAGGTGGCGGTGGCTCCGGTCCGGGGGCTGGCCGATCTTCGGGCGTTCATCGATCTGCCCTACCGGCTGCACGCCGGGACCCCGTGGGTCCCCCCGCTCAAGCTCGAGCGCTACCTGTTCCTGACCCGCAAGCTCAATCCCTACTTCACCCACGGCGAGGCGGAGTACTTCCTCGCCCGTCGCGGCGGGCAGGTGGTGGGGCGGATCACCGCACAGGTCGATCACTCGTTCAACCAGTTTCACGACGCCCGGTGGGGGATGTTCGGGTTTCTCGAGCTCGACGACGACCAGCAGGCGATGGACGCGCTGCTCGACGCCGCGGCTCGATGGCTTTCAGATCACGGGTGCGAGCGGATGGTCGGGCCGATGGATTTCCAGATGAACGATGAGAGCGGCGTCCTGATCGACGGCTTCGACCTCGAGCCGATGGTCCGCCAGCCCTGGCACCCGCCGTATTACCAGCGGCTGTGCGAGGCCGCGGGCCTGACCAAGGCGATGGACCTGTACAGCTGGAACCTCGAGATCGGTCTGCGGGCCAGCCGCATGCTTCCGATTCTCCCCAAGACCGCTGAACGCGCCCGCACCAAATACGGGGTCACGATCCGCAAGATGTCTCGCCGGCACCTCCGCCGGGAGATGGACGAGTTCGCCAAGGTCTACAACGCGGCGTGGTCAGGAAACTGGGGGTTCGTCCCGTATTCCAAGGCGGACCTCGACGAGTACGCCCGGACGATGCACCTGGTGTTCAGCCGCGAGTGGTTCATGGTCGCCGAGATCGACGGCGAGACGGCCGGCGTCGCCATGGCGATCCCTGACATCAACCAGGTGCTCAAGAGGATGCGGGGCCGGATCCTGCCCCTCGGCTGGTGGTACTTCCTCAACAAGCGCCGGATCATCGACCGGGTAAGGGTCGGCTTCCTTGGCGTGATGCCGGCCTACCAGCACACCGGCGCCGCGGCGGCGCTTTACATGGAGCTGTTCGACGTGGGGGAGCGGATGCCCCAGCACTGGGGGGAGGCGAGCTGGATCCTCGAGACCAACCGCTCGATGAACCGCGGGCTCGAGGCGATGGGCGGGCATATCGTCAAGCGCCACCGCGTCTACGAGCGGCTGCTGGACTCGCCGGGGTAGCGCGCGCGGGCCTGCCGGACGACCCGGGCCGCAGTACCGTTTACCCGGTGCCGCCCGCAGCCGCCATCCTCGCCCGCGGTCCCTGGGAGCCGGAGCAGGTGGAGGCGGTATGGCGCCGGGAGGAGTTTCGCCCCGACGCCGCGGTGATTGCCGCCGCTGACCGCTCGCTCGAGGAGCTGCGTCAGCGCGGATCCCCCTCCCACGACGGGCTCGCCGCCCGGCTGGCCGGATTCCGCGAGGCGGATCGCCGGCTGTGCCTCGAGCTCCAGCCGGTCAGATGGGCGGTGCGGCTGGTTTCCGAGCGCGCCGCGCGATCTCTCTCCGTCCTCTGTCTGGTGCGAGCCGCCGACGGATCATGGCTGGCGGGCCGTCGCGCGTCGTGGCTGGCCTCGTGGGCTGGGCGCTGGGCGCTCGGCGCCGGCGGATCGGTCGAGGTCGACGAGGATCCGGTCGAGGCGCTGACGCGCGAGCTGCGCGAGGAGTGGTCGGTCGATCCCGACCGGCTCCAGATCGAAGCGCTGACCCAGCTTCCGAGCGAGCTGGTGCTGCTCGTCGGACAGGCGTGGCTGCCGGAGGGCGCCACCGTGACTCCCGATCACGAGCACGAAGAGTTCGCGTGGTGGCCGGCCGACGTCGACCGCTGGCCCGAGGAGGCGGACGAGCCGCTGCGGCGAATCGGCTCGCTGCTGGCCGGAGTGCAATGAGGCTGATCACCTTCAACCGGCTGGAGGCCGTGTCGTTCTTTCACTCGACGGTGTACGCGGCGCTGATCGTCTGCGCGATCACGCTGGGCGGCGGATCGCGGGCCACGTACGTGCTCGGGTGGACGCACGGGCTGCTGTGGATCGCCATGTCGCTGATCTGCATCGCCGCCGCGCGCGCGAGGATCATCCCGTTCTGGCTGGCCGTGACGGTGGCGGTTCTGGGCGGGCTGGGGCCCTTCGCGGGAACCATCGGATTCGTGATCGAGACGCGCCGGCGGCGTCAGGGAACAGCTGTGGCCAGCCGTTACAGTTGAACTGAAATGACAGTCGACAGCGGCACGGTCCAAGTGGTCATGCCGGCGATGGGTGACTCCGTCGCCGAAGGCACCGTGCTCGAGTGGCGCAAGGGGGTCGGCGAGCCGGTGCAGGCGGACGAGACGATCGTCGAGATCTCAACCGACAAGGTCGACGCCGAGGTGCCCGCGCCTGTCTCCGGCACCGTGGTCAAGGTCTACGCCGCCGAGGGGGAGGCGGTGGCGGTGGGCGCGCCGCTGGCCGATATCTCGACCGACGGCGAAGCGGCCCATCCGAACGGCGACGGCGCTCATCCCGTGGTCCAGACGCCGGTGTCGGGAGAGTCTCCGCCGAGCAGCGCCCAGGAGGAGGTGGCCAGCGCCGTAAACGAGGCCGAGACGACGGCGGCGACCGAGGCCGCCGCCGGCCAGCTGGTCGAGATCGTCACCCCCACCGGCGGTGAGTCGGTGACGGAGGGGACGATCCTCGAGTGGACGGCCAAGGTCGGAGACACCGTCAAGCAGGGCGACACGGTGGTCGAGATCTCAACCGACAAGGTCGACATGGAGCTTCCCGCCCCGATCTCCGGGACGATCGAGGAGATCCTGGCGGCCGACGGCGAGACCGTGACGGTCGGCCAGGTCATCGGGCGCATGCGCGCCTCGGTCGCCGACGTCGTGGCCCCGACGCCGCGTGAGGTTGACGGTGATGCGAAAAGCACAAACAGTGTGCAAGTCGCATCACCCAAGGACGGCGACGTGGCGGCGTCTCCGATCGCCCGCCGCGTCGCGGCGTCTGAGGGCGTCGATCTCCGGAGCGTTCCCGGGACCGCGCGCAACGGACGCATCAGGAAGGCCGACGTGCTTGCCGTGGCGGGCAACGGCGCCGCGGTCGCTCCCGCCAGACCCGGCGGCGCTGAGTTGCTCAAGGGTGGCGCGGCGGCGCTCGCTCGCTACATGGATGAGAGCCGGTCGGTGCCGACCGCGACGTCGTTTAGGACGATCACAGTCACCGAGCTGGCGGCGCGGCGCGCGCAGCTCAAGCAGGCCGGAAAGCGGGTCTCGTTCACCCACCTGATCGCCTACGCGATCGCGCGGGTGGCGACCGACGAGATGCCGGTCATGGCCCACCACTTCGCTGAGATCGACGGCAAGCCCCACCGGGTCGACGACGCGACGGTGAACCTCGGACTGGCCGTCGACGTCGAGCGCAAGGACGGCACCCGGACGCTGATGGTCCCGGTGATCCGCGACGCCGGGCACAAGACGTTCACCGAGTTTCTCGACGCCTACAACGCGCTGGTCGAGAAGGCGCGCACCAATACGCTGACCGCCGACGATCTGACCGGCGCCAACATCTCGCTCACCAACCCCGGCGGGATTGGCACGGCAGCCTCCGTCCCGCGGCTGATGGCCGGCCAGGGAACGATCGTCGCCACCGGGTCGATCGGCTATCCCCCCGGCCTGGAGAAGATCGGGCAGGCCATCGGGGCCGAGCAGGTGATGACGATGACCTCGACGTACGACCACCGGATCATCCAGGGCGCCGAGTCGGGGCGGTTCCTGGCTCGGCTCGAGGCCTACCTGCACGGTGAGGCCGGGTTCTACGAGCGGGTTTTCGGGGACCTTGGGGTGGAGCCACGCGCCCTGCCCGCGGCGCCGCCCGCCGCCGCGCCCGCGCCGGTGGTCGCGCCCGCGCCCGCTGCGGCTCCCGACGAGGAGATGCTCGCCGCGGTGCAGGCGGCGACCTCGCTGCTCAAGGCGCACCGCACCCACGGCCACCTCGCCGCTCACCTCGACCCGCTGGGACGCGAGCCCG
>DAIQND010000069.1:0-10843 GCA_036788555.1 Solirubrobacteraceae bacterium
GCGCGGCACCCGCTTCAAGCCGGGCGACGGCGTCGGCATCGGCAAGGACGACACGCTCTACGCCCGCTCCGCCGGGACGATCGTGTTCACGCGCGGCCGAGTGGGTCGCGTGGTGTCGGTGCTGCCGGACGGGGACGGGGCCCCGCACACGGCGGGCGCGAGCGCCGCGGCCGCTCCGGCCAGGGCCGAGAGCAGCTTCGAGTAGCCGCCGCACGCCGGGGCCGGCGCCTCGCGCGCGCCTCACCTCCCGCGGCCGACCGCCGGCATCCGCCTCGCACCTCCCGGGGGCGACCGCCGGCCATCCTCCGCGCACTTCTGCGACGTACCTGTGACGGTCTTGTCACGGGTACGTCTTGTTCGGTGACGGGATTCGCGCCAATCTGCCTGCCATGCGCAAAGGTTTGGCAAATAGTCCCGGACCACGGGAACAAGCGCCAACGGTTCTCGCCGCCGAGGTCGCGGGAGGGCAGTGGGGCGTCATCGGCTGGCGGCAGTTTCGGGCGTGCGGTCTGAGCTCCAGTACGGCGTGGCGCTGGCGCCGGGCTGGGAGGCTCCACGTCATCCATCGAGCGGTGTACTCGCTGGGCCACCGCTCGATCCCGATGGAGGGCCGCCTCGTCGCCGCGCTGTTGTACGCCGGCGATGGCGCGGTCCTGAGCCATGCGACCGCGGCTTGGTGGTGGGGACTGCTGACGGAGGAACCTCGAACAATCGAGGTGAGCACCACGTCGTGGTCCCGCTCATGCCCCGGCGTGCTGGTCCATCATCGCAGGCACGTCCGCGGGACCCGCCACCGCCGCTTCCCGATCACCACCGTTGAGCAAACCCTGCTCGACTACGCCGCCTCTGCGGATCTGCTCGCGGTTCGGCGAGGCCTTGCGGAAGCCGACTACCGGCGGCTCCTCGATCCGGCCGCGATTCACGAGGTCCTCGGAGCGGGGAAGCCTGGAAGCGCGAAGCTGCGCCAGGCGCTGAAGCGCCATGAGCCGCGGCTCGCCCGGACGCGGAGCTGGCTCGAGCTCGTGTTCATCCCGTTCTGCGAACGGTTTGCCATCGACCTGCCTGAGGTCAACGCGAGGCTGTGCGGCTGGACCGTCGATGCTCTGTGGCGCCGTGAACGGCTGGTCGTGGAGCTCGATGGCTATGACAATCACGCCACCCGCGGCCAGATGGAGCGCGACCGCCGGGAGGAGCTGGAGCTGCGCGCCGCCGGGTTGTGGTGATCCGCTACACGCGCTATCAGGTGCAGGAGCAGCCTGCGCGGGTCGCGGCGGATCTGCGGGGCCGGCTCGCCGAGCGGCGCGCGCGGCTGGCGGCTCCGAGCGGGGCGCGGCTGGCGGCGCCGCGCGGCGCGCAGCTGGCGGCGCTCAGCGGCGCTTAGTTCGGCTGCGCCGTGGGCCTGAGCAGGATCTCGTTGACGTCGACGTGCGGAGGTTGGGAGACGGCAAAAATCACCGCACGGGCGACATCGTCGGGCCTCAGCGCGTTCGACGGTCGCCGCGAGAAGAAGGGCGTGTCCACCATGCCCGGCTCGATCAGGGTCACGCGTACGCCGGTGTCGTTGAGCTCCTGCCTGGCTGCTTCCCCCATCGCCGTGACCGCCCACTTAGTCGCGGAGTACAGCGAACCCGGAAGTGCGCGGCGACCTGCGACCGAGCCGGTCAGCAGCAGGTGCCCGCGGGACTCCTTGAGGGCCGGCAGCGTGGCGCGAATGGTCAGCGCGGCGCCGTAGACATTGGTCAGCACCATCGCCCGCCAATGCTCGGGCGATTCCGCGAGAAAGCCCCGCGCGGCGCCGAACCCGGCGTTCGCGAACGCCACGTCGAGGCGACCGAAGCGCGTGAGCGCCGCCTCCACCATCGCCTGCTGCTGCTCCCATTCGGTGACGTCGCACTCCAGCGCGAGCGCACGCTCGCCGCCGAGCTCGTCGACCAGTTGGTCCAGCCGCTCACGCGAGCGGGCGGCGAGAACGACGCGGTACCCGGCTGCCGCGGCCGCCCGCGCGGTCGCGGCGCCGATTCCACTGGACGCGCCGGTGATCAGGAAAACCGGTTCCGGCATGCCAGGATGATTTCAATGAACGACCTGGCCCGCATTCACGTCGAGGCCGGCGCCGGCGGCGACGGCTGCTTGAGCTTTCGGCGAGAGGCCCACGTGCCAAAGGGTGGGCCCGACGGCGGCGACGGGGGACGGGGGGGCGACGTGGTGCTGGTCTGCGATGACTCGCTGAGAGACCTCGAGCGGTATCGGCGGCCGGGCCGGTTCGCAGCGCAGCGCGGCGGTCACGGCCAGGGAGCGCTTCGCCACGGCCGCGACGGCAGCACTCTCGAGCTGCCGGTACCGCCCGGCACCGAAGTGGTGGTCGAGGCCGACGGGACCGTCCTCGATCTTGTCCGCCCCGGCCAGCGCGCGGTCATTGCCCGCGGCGGGCCCGGCGGCCGGGGAAACAAGCGCTTCGCAGGTCCCACCAACCAGACCCCACGGTTTGCTGAACGCGGGCTCCCCGGCGATGACACCTGGATCACGCTGCGACTCAAGCTGATCGCCGACGTGGGTCTGGTCGGACTGCCGAACGCCGGCAAGTCGTCGCTGCTGGCGCGGTTGACTCGAGCTGCGCCGAAAGTCGCCGCCTACCCGTTCACGACGCTCGAGCCGGGCCTCGGGACGCTGGAGGCAGACGATCGTCAGCTGGTGATCGCAGACATCCCGGGGCTGATCGCGGGCGCCTCGGCAGGCGCGGGGCTGGGGCACGAGTTCCTGGCCCACATAGAGCGCACGCGTGCGCTGGTGCATGTGTTGGAGCTCGCGCCACTCGACGGCTCCGCACCGGAGGAGAACTATGCGCTGGTCGAGCGCGAGCTCGAGCTCCACGACCCGCGCCTCGCGGGGCTTCCGCGGGTGCTCGCGCTTTCCAAAGCCGATCTCGTGGAGCCAGCCGTACGCGACGCGGCGCGCGCGGCGTGGGCTCGGGAACTGGAGCCTGACATACCCGTGCTCGTGACCTCCGCTGTCACCGGGGAAGGCCTGCATGAGCTGTCGAGGGACCTGCTGCGGCTGGTCCCGGTCGACCGGGAGGCGACGCCGGATGCGCCGCCGAGCCTGGCGCCCGAGCTGGCCGAGCATCGGACATTCCGTCCCGCCACCGACCGTGGCTGGAAGGTCGAGCGGACCGCCGAGCGGAACTTCCGGGTCAGCGGGCGCGGGATCGAGCGGCTCGTCGCCCGCTACGACCTCGACAACGAGGACGCACTCGCCCATCTGGAGCGACGGCTACGCGGGATCGGGGTGATCGAGGCGCTGCGGGATGCGGGCTTCGAACCGGGAGACGATGTCGAGATCGCAGGTGTCGCATTCGATCTGGATCCCGAGTAGGCTGCGGCTGAACCACTGTGAGGGAGGTCTGTGAATGAGGCGTTGCGTGGTGACGGCGATCCTGGCGATGACTGCGCTGGCCGCACCGGTGGCCGGGGCGAAGGTGCTGCTGGTTGGCACCTATCACGGCATCAAGGGCCGGTACCACACGCTCCAGGCAGCGGTTGATGCCGCCAAACCGGGTGACTGGATTCTCGTCGGGCCCGGCGACTACAAGACGAGCAGCAGCCGCGCTCCCAGCGGGGCCTCCGACCGGCCCGCAGGCGTGCTGATAACCACCGCGAACCTCCGGATCCGGGGGATGAACCGCAACACGGTGATCATCGACGGCACCAAGCCGGGCTCACCGAAGTGCAGCCGCGCGCAGGCCGATCAGAACTTTGGGCCGGCGAGCGCCAACGGGCCGGTCGGGCTCAACGGAATCATGATCTGGAAGGCCGACAACGTCTGGATCCAGAACCTGACCGCCTGCAACTTCCTCAACGGATCCGGTGACGCCGGCAACGAGATCTGGTGGAACGGGGGTAATGGCAGCGGCCAGATCGGGGGCTGGGGGATGAACGGCTCTTACCTGAACGCCACCAGCACCTTTTACAAGGACGAAACCACGGCTGCGGCGTACGGGATCTTCTCGAGCAACTGGAGCGGCGGCACCTGGTATCAGGACTACACGAGCAACTTCAACGATTCGGGCTTCTACGTCGGCGCGTGCCAGCAGGCATGCGACCAGACCCTCGACCACGTGTGGTCGGAGTTCAACGCGCTCGGTTACTCGGGGACCAACTCCGGCGGACAGCTCGTGATCGAAAACTCGCAGTGGGACAACAACGAAGACGGATTCGACACCAACAGCCAGAACAACTCGGACTTCCCCTCGCCCCAGGACGGCGCCTGCCCGAACAACGGGATCAGCCCGATCACCCACACCCACTCATGTTGGGTGTTCATGGACAACTACGTGCACGACAACAACAACCCCAACGTGCCGTCCGCCGGCGCCGCCGCCGCCGGACCTGTCGGGACGGGCATGTCGGTCTCGGGCGGACGCGATGACACCGTGATGGACAACCGGTTCGTCAACAACGGGTCCTGGGGCGACATCTTCGTCCCTTATCCCGACACCGAAACGCCGCCCGCCAACGCGCCGGCGTGCGCCGGCGGAACCGGGTCAGGCGGCGTCTGCACATACGACGACTGGGGCAACGCGCTGCTGCACAACACGTACACCCACAACGGGTTCTTCAACAATCCGACCAACGGCGACTTTGCCGAAATCACGACCGAGCCGGGTCATCCCATCAACTGCTACGTGGGCAACGTCGACACCGCCGGATCGCTCACGAGCTCGCCGCCCACGCTGCAGAGCACCAATTCGAACTGCGGCCAGACGGCCCTCGCCCCGGACCCGAACCCGACGTTCACCGCCGAGGTCCTGTGTGCGTCGATGTTCGAGGGGCCCTCGACACCGTGTCCTCCCGGTGCCAACTATCCCCGCCGCACTCAGGTGATCATGCACGCGCTACCGCCCGCCGGAGACCTGCCAACCATGCCCAATCCGTGCGCGGGCGTGCCCGCGAACGCGTGGTGCACGGCGTACGCGGCGGCGCACCACAAGAAGGGCGGCAGGAAGAAGACGAGCGCCAAGCGCGGCGCTCGGCATACCACCCGCCCGGCGTTCACCGGGTAGCGAGTCATGTCTCAGGCGGCCGCGCGTGGGCGGCCGCCTAACCTGATCGGCCATGGGCAGTGTGGTGGTGAAGCTCGGGTCGAGCATCGTGGTCGGCGAAGACGCGCGGCCGCGCATCGACGTGCTCGAGGAAATCTGCGCGCAATTGGCGGACCTCCACCGTCAGGGGCGAGAGCCGGTGGTGGTGACAAGCGGAGCGATCGCCCGGGGAATGGGGATCAGAGAGATCCCGGTTCGACCGCGGGCGATCGACGAGCTCCAAGCCGCCAGCGCCGTGGGTCAAGGCCAGCTTTACCGCGTCTACGACGAGCTGCTGGCGGCTCGGGGGGTGCCCACCGCGCAGGTGTTGCTGACGTTCTTTGACATCAGTGCCCGGACCCATTACGTCAACGCCCGGCAAACGCTGCGCAAGCTGCTCGAGTGGCAGGTCGTGCCGGTGATCAACGAGAACGACACCACCACCACCGATGAGATCTCCTTCGGAGACAACGACTTCCTCGCCGCGCAGGTCGCGATTCTGCTCGGCGCGGAGCTGCTGGTGCTGCTGACCGACGCCGAGGGCCTGTTCACCGCCGACCCGCGTTCTCGCCTCGACGCCGAGCTGGTGGCGAACGTCACCGAGTTCGACGCGCTGGAGGGGCTCGAAATCGGTCACGCCACCTCGCCGCTCGGCTCGGGCGGAATGCGCTCCAAGGTCGTCGCCGCGGAGATGGCCACGGCGGCCGGCATCCCGGCGGTGATCGCCAGCGGACTGGCCCCGGGCACGGTCCTGGCGGCTGCTCGCGGGGACGCGGTCGGCACGAGGTTCGCCGCCCGGGAGGGGCGCTACTCGAGCTTCAAGCTATGGCTCCGATATGCCAAACCGACGCGGGGGCGGGTGCTCGTCGATGCCGGCGCGGCTCGAGCGCTCAGGGAAGGCGGAACCAGTCTGCTGCCCGTCGGCATCGTCGACGTCGCCGGTGAATTCGACGCCGGCGACGCCGTCGAGGTCGCCCACGACGGCAAGACGATCGGCAAGGGAATCAGCAACTACTCGGCCGAGGAGCTCCGGCAGGTCCGCGGGCTGAAATCACAAGTGGTGCGGGAGCTGCTGCCGCGGGCGACCGAGGAGGCCGTGCATCGGGACTACTTCGTGCTCACCTAGCCGTAAGCTCTGCGTATGGCAACCACCGCGATCTCAGTCGCCGACATCTGCGCCGCGGCCAAACGCGCGTCCCGCGCGCTGGCGACCCTCTCGTCCGCGACCAAGGACTCGGCGCTTGAAGCCATCGCGGTGGGGATCGAGCAGCACGCCGAGGAGATACTCGAGGCCAACGCGCGCGATCTGCAGTCGGCCCGGGATGCCGACTACCCGGCCGCGTTTCTCGACAAGCTGACGCTCGATGCGCGTCGTGTGGCCGCGATGGCGGCGGGGGTGCGGAAGATCGCCGAGCTGCCCGATCCGGTTGGCGAGGTGATCGATGGCTGGCGGCTGCCCAACGGGCTTGACATCCGGCGGGTCCGGACGCCGCTCGGGGTCGTGGCCGTGGTTTACGAGGCGCGTCCGAACGTAACCATCGACGCCACCGCGCTGTGCCTGAAATCGGGTAACGCGACGGTGCTTCGCGGTTCCTCGGCGGCGGCGCGGTCCAACGCGGTGCTGGCGCACCTCGCCGCCGCGGCGGGAGCCGCCACCGGGCTGCCGGACGACAGCATCGCGCTCGTGCAGGGGGGACGCGAGGACATCACCGAGCTCGCCACCCAAGCCGGGACGGTCGATCTGATCGTCCCCCGCGGCGGCGAGGGACTCAAGGCCGCGCTCAAGGGCGTGGCGACCGTGCCGGTCATCTATGCGGCGTCCGGGAACTGCCATGTTTACGTCGACGAGAGCGCGGACATCGACGTCGCCGAGGCCATCGTCTTGAACGCGAAGCTCCAGCGGCCGGGCGTCTGCAACGCCGCGGAGACGTTGCTGGTTCATGCCGGGATAGCTGACCGGCTGCTGCCCCATCTGCTTGCGGCGCTCCGCCGGGCGGGGGTGACGCTGCGCGGGGACTCACGCGCGCGCGCGGCTGCTGGGGGGGTGCCGATCGAAGCGGCCACCGAGGAGGACTGGGCCACGGAGTACCTGGCGCTCGAGCTGGCGGTCGGCGTGGTCGACTCGGTCACCGATGCGGTTGCGCACATCAACCTTTACGGAAGCGGGCACTCGGAGGCGATCGTCACCAGCAACACGGAATCGGCGCGCGCCTTCCAGCTCGGTGTCGACGCTGCGTGCGTGTACGTCAATGCCTCAACTCGCTTCACCGATGGTGGCGAGTTCGGGATGGGGGCCGAGATCGGCAACTCCACCCAGAAGCTCCACGCACGCGGTCCGATCGGGCTGCGCGAGCTGTGCACCTTCAAATATCTGATCGACGGCGACGGGCAAGTCCGGCCGTGACCACGGCTGCCTGACGTTGCCCGCCACACCCAGCTGGTAGCCGTGCGGACCGGAATCCTCGGCGGGACCTTCAATCCGCCGCACCTCGGGCATCTGGTTTGCGCGCAGGAGGCGTACCTCCAACTCGGACTCGACCGGGTAATGGTCATCCCGGCCAGGATCCCGCCGCACAAGCCGGTGGAGGAGGAACCGGGGATAGAGCACCGCCTCGAGATGTGCCGGCTGGCGATCGCGGGTGACGAGCGGCGGTTTGAGGTCTCGGATCTCGAGGCCCGTCGGGCGGGACCGTCGTACACGGTCGATACCCTTGAGGAGCTTGATGCCCAACAGCCCAAGAGTGAGCTGCTTCTGATCGTCGGTGGCGATGTCGCACTGGCGTTCGCCAGCTGGCGCGAGCCGCAGCGAGTCCTCGAGCTCGCGACGCTGGCGGTCGCCGAGCGGCCAGGAACCGCCCGTGCCGATGTCGAGGCCGCGCTTCGCCGGGTGCCTGGCGGCGAGCAGGCGGGGTTCTTTGAGATGCCCGAAATCGGCATCTCCTCAACCATGTTGCGTGAGCGCGCGCGCGCCGGCGTGTCCACTCGCTATCTGATGCCCGACAGGGTCCGCAGCTATATCGATCAACACCAGCTCTATGGGGGTAGCCGTTCACGATGACGCCTGAAGAGATCGCCGAGACCATCGCTGAGTATGCGGCGGACCGCAAAGCGCTCGACATCGTGCAGATGGATCTGCGCGGCATGATCAGCTACACGGACTACTTCGTCATCTGCACCGGCCGTAGCGACCGCCAGACGAAGGCGATTCACGACGCCATCTACACGGGGCTGAAGAGCCAGCACGGGCTGCTGCCGCAGCGGGTTGAGGGTCTGCCCTATGCGCGGTGGATCCTCATGGACTATCTCGACGTCGTCGTGCACGTGTTCACGCCGGAGACACGCGAGTACTACCGGCTCGAGCAGCTCTGGGGTGAGGCGCCGGTCCACGAGGTCGGCGCGGCACTGCGCTGATCCGCGGCGGTGCGGCGCTCGGCGGGGATGCCGATGCGCGAGTGGCGATCGTCATCGCCAGGCGATACCGTCTGAAGCCCCGCCGGGGCAGCGCGGGCGGCGGCGCCCGCAGACCGACTCCAGGAGAGCACCACGATGCCGACAGCACCTCAGCTTCTGCCGACCCAGATCCAGGAGGGGAGCGCCCCCGGCCTGCGCTACCGCTTGGAGGGCGAGCTCGTCCCCGTCTTGCACATGGCGCTCGACGGCCAGGTGCCGGTTTACTTCGAGCACCATGTGCTGCTGTGGAAGTACCCGTCGCTGCAGATCGGGCTGCACCCGTTGCGCAAGGGGCTCAAGCGGCGGGTGTTCGGCGGAATGCCGCTGCTGCTGCTTGAGGCCCAATCGCCCGGGGAGATCGCGTTCAGCCGCGACGCCCCGGGCCATATCGTCGCGCTCCATCTCCCGCCAGGCCAGGCGATCGCCGTCCGCGAGCACCAGTTCCTCGCGGCCACCGGCGGGATCGAGTACGACTACAGCCGGATTCAGGGCTTTGCCAACATGCTCTACGGCGGGGGACTGTTCGTGGATCAGTTCCTGGCCGGGGATCAGGAGGGCGTTGTCTGGGTGCATGGGTACGGCAACGTGTTCGAGAAGCAACTCGAGGCTGGCGAGACGATCGACATCGAGCCCGGCGGCTGGATTTACCGCGACCATTCGGTGCAGATGACGCAGGAGGTCTACGGGTTCAAGACCGGGCTGCTGGGTGGCGCTGGCAACCTCGTGTTCAACCGGTTCACCGGACCCGGCCGGGTCGGTCTGCAGAGCGCCTACTTCCACCCGCCGGTGGCTGAAGGCGCCGGTGGGAACTCGCAGCGCCAGGGCGGCGACTTGATCGGTGGGATTGTCGGCGGACTGTTCGGGAACTGAGCCGGCGGTCGGTGACTGAGCGCCCGCGGCAACTGGGAGGTTGACCCATAAACGAGCCGGCTACGGCCTTTCCGCTGGGCCATCTGGGCACCCATCCGTTGCCGGCCGGCATCGTGGGGGCGCTCGGACTGCAGGGATACCAGCTGCTGGTCGATGTCGCCGGCGTGGGGGCGGGTCGGCTCGGCACCCACGCGTTCCTGCTCGTGGCGCCGGAGCCGGATCCGAACCTGTCCGAGCTGGGGACGCAGATCGCACTTCATCAGACACGGCTGCGCGATGAGGCCGAGGCCGCCGCGTTCAGTCAGCTCGCGGCGCAGCTGGGTTACCTGCGGCTGTCCGGATACCGGCTGGTCCCGGTGCGCGCCGGCCTTCGCAGCAAGATCAACGTCGTCAATCCGGCTAACGGCGCCATCGCGATCACGGTTCCGGACAGGCACCCCGGGCGGCTGCTGGGCGGCGGCTCCAACGTGTCTCGGCTGCTGACGGCGGCCAGTTCGCTGCCGCCCGCCGGCCCGCCCGCCGACACCACCAGCCCGGAGCTGTTGCGTCAGGTGCTGCTGGCGCTGGCGCTCCGCGATGACTCGATCAGCGGAGCTCAGGCCGTGGACGTGGCCGAGCGGGCGCTCGGGTTGGCTCAGGCAGACCGCACGCTTGACCCGCCGGCTGCGCTCGAGGCCGCGAAGAGCGAGACGCAGTAGCGCAGCGCGCGGCGGGCCGCCGGTTGTAGCCGGCCGGGCGGGGCGCCGGTTCGAGCGCAGGGCGCGGCGGGCCGCCGGTTCGGCCGGCGACGCGCGCAGGCTTGGGGGTGACTTCGGTCAGGCGCTTCCGAGGAGCACGCCGGCGGCGACGATCAGAGCACCGGCCAGGGCGACCTGGACCATGCTCAGGCGCAGCGGCACGTTCAGGAACCGCTTGCGGACCAGCGAGATCACGATCAGCTCGCAGGCGACCACGACTCCGGCCACCACCAGCGCGGTATGCACGTCGTGGATGACGAACGGCAGCGAGTGAAAAACGCCGCCGAGCGTGGTCATCAATCCTGTGACGACTCCGCGGGCGACCGCCGAGCCGCGTCCGGTCTCCTCACCCGTGTCCGACAGCGCTTCGGAGAAGCCCATGCTGATCCCGGCGCCGACCGCGGTGGCGAGCCCGACGAGCAGTGCCGTCCTCGAGTTGGCCGAGATCGCGGCGGCGAAGATCGGGGCCAGGGTGGAGAGCGTCCCGTCGATCAGGCCCACAAGCCCGGGCTGGATGTAGCGCAGCAGCAGCGTCCGCTCGTCGATCGTCTTGAACCGCTGGCCGAAATCCTCGACGCGGTCTCGCATCTGGTCCCGGCGGGTTTCCTTCGGATCCTGCGCCACGGCGGGTGCCGCCTCGGTCGGCCGCCCCGCCTCGGTCGGCTGGGCGCCCTCGGTCGGCTGCCCCGTCTCGGTCGGCTGGGCGCCC
>DAIQND010000070.1:0-10563 GCA_036788555.1 Solirubrobacteraceae bacterium
TCGGCGCAGAGCTTCAGCGCCAACGGCAGCGCCGAGCAGGTGTACGTGACCGGCGTCTCGCCGAACGCACGGATGTCCCTGATCACCCCGGGCGGCCACACCGTGCAGACGCAGAGCGCGGATTCGCTCGGCGGGCTGCTGTTCCGGAATGTCGCCCCGGGCGACGGCTACCGCGTCCGGCTGCTCTCTAACGGCGAGGAGTCGGGTCCGCTCACCGTCCACACCGACGCGGCGGCGCCCTGGGACCCGAGCATCTACGACCAGACGATCACCGACAACGGCTATCAGTACCTCACCACGCGTGACGGGACGAAGCTCGCGATCGACGTCCACCCGCCGACGAGCCCCGCGGGCGAGCCCGGGCTCCCACCGGGGTTGCAGATCCCGTCGCTCCCCTCGCTGCCGGGGCCCCTGCAGCCCAGCTACGCCCCGCCCTACCCGACGCTGATCGAGTACTCGGGCTATGGCTACGCCGACCCGTCAGGACCGGTGAACGGCATCGCCGTGCTCGCCAACCTGATGGGCTTCGCCGTGGTCGACGTCAACATGCGCGGCACCGGGTGCTCGGGCGGCGCGTACGACTTCTTCGAGCCGCTGCAGAACCTCGACGGCTACGACGTGATCGAGACCATCGCCCACCAGCCCTGGGTGCTCGACCACAAGGTGGGGATGATGGGGATCTCCTACGGCGCGATCAGCCAGCTGTTCACCGCACAGCTCGACCCGCCGGACCTCGAGGCGATCTCGCCGCTCTCGACGATCGACGCGACGGCCACCACGCTGTACCCGGGCGGAATCCTCAACACGGGCTTTGCCGTCGCCTGGGCGCAGCAGCGCCAGGCGGAGGCACAGCCGGCAGGCCCGAACAGCGGCCAGCCGTATGCCTACAAGCAGATCCAGAGTGGCGACCAGACCTGCAAGGAGAACCAGGTCCTGCATGGCGAGGCGGCGAACCTGATGGCCAAGATCCGCGCCAACAGTCACTACGTACCGAGCGTCGCCGACCAGCTCGACCCGGTCACCTTCGTCAACAGGATCAACGTGCCGGTGTTCATGGTCTGTCAGTGGGAGGACGAGCAGACCGGCGGTCACTGCCCGGACCTGGCGCAGCACTTCACCGGCACGAAGCTCAAGTGGTTCACCTTCACCAACGGTGCCCACATCGACTCGCTCGATCCCGCGACCTATGACCGCTGGTATGACTTCCTGCAGCTGTTCGTCGCCCACAAGCCGCCGATCGAGAACGTGGCGCTCACCCAGGCTGCCTTTCCCGCGTTCATGCAGGCCGGCTTCGGGACCAGCGACTTCTACAACGACACGCTGCCTCCCGATCCGATCCAGGCGATTCCGGACTACGGGAGTGCGCTGGCGGCGTTTGAGGCGCTTCCCCAGGTGCGGGTGCTGTTCGACAACGGCGCCGGCAAGTCCCCGAACCAGCTGAGCGCGCCCGGGGACCCGTATCCGGGGTTTGAGCAGTCCTTCTCGCGCTTCCCGATCCCCGGCACCACGGCTCGGTTCTGGTATTTCGGGCCCCGCGGGACCCTAACCGATCGGCCGGCGAAGCGCGAGGCCATCAACTGGTACACCTCCAACGCCAAGGCGCTGCCGCCCAACGACTTCGGTGCCAACACCGGCGCCGGCGGACTGTGGGGCAATGCATCGCAGTGGCAGTGGAGCTGGAACCAGAACCCCGCGGGCACCGCGGTCTCCTACCTCTCGTCACCGCTGAAGCGCGACACCACGGTGATCGGGGCGGGCGCGGTCCACCTGTGGGTGAAGTCATCCACGCCGGATGTCGACCTGATGGCTACGGTCAGCGAGGTTCGCCCGGACGGCAGCGAGACGTTCGTCCAGAACGGGTGGCTCCGGGCCAGCGAGCGCAAGCTCTCCACCAGCTCCAACAACATGTTCAAGCAGCCGAGCACGTTGCTCGAGCCGATTCCCACGTTCACGAGCGCCGACGCGAAGCCGATGCCCAAGAATCGGTTCGTCGAGATCGTGATCCCGCTCTACTACGAGGGGCACGTCTACCGGGCGGGCTCGCGAATCCGCCTCACCATCGCCGCGCCGAACGGAACCCAGCCCATCTGGTCGTTTTCTGAGACCCGCCCGACGAGCGGAACCTCTCGCGTCTCGGTCGCGTTCTCGGAGAGCATGCCGTCGAGCCTGATCCTGCCGGTCGTGCCAGGGGTGAGCGTGCCCACCGGCCTGCCGGCCTGCCCGAGTCTGCGCAACGAGCCGTGCCGGCGATACGTCGCCTACACGAACCGCGTGGCGGCGGTCACCGCCAACCGCCGGTCGTCTCGCCGGGTCGCCTCCCGTCGCGCTCGCCGGAAGACCTCGCCCGCTTTCACCGGCTAGCGGACGGCTGCTCGCCAGACCCGGCCAGGCGGCTCGCGCCGCGGCCTGGCGCGACGACCGGCGAGCGGCGCGCGGCGCCGCACGACGCCGCCGCGGTGTTCGCCGGCGCAGGTGGCCGCGGCAGCGGTCCTGCTCGTAATGCCCGACTCGATATGTCGCTCTGCGGGGGGCACGGTCAGCGGGTGGATCGCCTGGTCAGTGGATCGGTCCCTGACGCCTGCCACTAGATCGGGTCAGGACCCCAATCTCCGCTCGGCGTCGCGACGCTCGCGCGCTACCTGGCCCAGTCCCACGTGGCGAAGCTCGCGCTCGAGCGCAGCGGGCTCTACATGGGCGCGAGCCTCCGGGTCGATCGCCGCGGCGTGAAGGGTTTCGGCCACACGGTCGATGGTGGCGGCCGTCGGCTCGTGCCCGTCGTCGTCGAGCAGCCCGCGGGCCTTCTGGATCAGCCGATCGACGGCGGTGCGCTCATCATCGGACGCCTGATGTAGCGCCTCACGCCCGGCCTTGCGTTGCAGCAGGTCCGCTTGCGCCGCCTGCAGCGCGTCACCGGCAGCAAACAACGTCTGCACGTCCCGCCGCTGCGTCCGCACCAGCTGGTTGACCGCCCACGCCGCCACCGTCGGCTTGCGCAGCTTCCTGACCGCGGTTGCCTGGTCGCGTTGCCCGGCCTTGCGAAGCGCCTTGGCCAGCTCGTTCCGCGCCGCGGTGAATCGCTCGAGCGGCAGGCCGTAGAGGTCGCTGGGATCCATTCGGGGCGGACTCGGCGCGCCGCTTTCGACGGGCGACCCGGTCACCGGGTCAGGCTGAGCCCGACGATCTGCTCGAGCGCTCCGAGGAAGCTGCCCCCGACCAGCGGCACGGCTGCTGCCGGTAGGCGGAGGCTGTGCAGCCGGCGCCGCGCATCCTGTGTCGCGGCGCGCCGGTTACTCGAGAGACTGTGGGTTGTGGGCGCGGGGAGCGTTGCGGCCAGCGCGGCACTGGCGCGCGCCGCCGCGGCCAGCGGTCCCAGGAGGACGATCCTGATCCGCATTCTCCACCAGGCTACGCGCGAAACCGCGTTCTGTCACGCAGGTCATGCCCGCGCCCGCCATCCTATTTGCGATGATCAACGCGGTCCTGTTCGATTTCGCCGGGACGCTGTTCATGCCCCGGCCGGCGATCGACCAGGTCCTCGAAGCCGCGAGCGCGCTGGGGCTCGAGCTCTCGGCTGCCGAGCGCCAGCGGCTGGCCAGCGAGTGCGAAGCCGCGGGAATCCCGGGCGGTCCGTATCCGGCCACCGTTCCCGATGATCTGCAGGAGCTCTACGAGCGGCGCGACCTCTCGCCGAAGGCCCACCGCGCCGCGTACGTCGGCCTGCTGTCGTCGCTTGACCATCCGGATCCCGAGCTGCCGGTGACGATCTACGAGCAGATCCTGAGACCGGAAGGCTGGATCCCGTATCCCGACGCGCAGCCGGTGATCGCCGAGCTGGAGCGCCGCGAGATCCGAGTCGGCCTGATCAGCAACGTCGGCTTTGACATCCGCCCGATCCTCCGTGCGCACGGGTTCCCGCAGCTGGCCGATCGCTGCACGCTCTCCTACGAGCTCGGGGTGATCAAGCCCGCTCCGCGGATCTTCGCGGCCGCGCTGAGCACGCTGGGCGGCGACGCCGCGCAGACGCTGATGGTGGGCGACCATGCCACGGTGGACCGCGGGGCCGAGGCGCTCGGCATCAGGACGGTGATCCTGCCGATGACTGCGCCGGGAACCGAGCATGGCTTGGAGCGCGTTCTGGAGATGTTGGCCTAATGATGCCGACACCGGCTCATGTCCGCACACGCGACCGGCGAGCCACGGCCGGGACGTGGAACCGCGGCAGCGGGCGCAGCCCTGGATTCTGCGGAAAATCCGCTGTAACCTTGCGTTGGATCGGAATGGATGCTGAGCCCGTAGGGCACGCGGAGCGGACGCAGGACGAATCGACGGCCACAGAGCTGCCGCTGGCCCCTTCGGCGATCCTCGACACCCTGCCCGACGCGGTCATGGTGACCGCGGCCGACGGCCGGATCGTGTTCGTCAATCGGCTTGCCGAGATGCTCTTCGGGTATCCCCGCGAGGAGCTTTTGGGGGAACCGGTTCAGCTCGTGTGGCCCGAGCGGTTTCGTGAGGCCTACACCCGCCGGCTCGCGCGTTTCCTCTCGGGGGGGCTGGGGGCCGGATTTGCCGGAGAGGCCCGGGGACTTCGCCGAGACGGTTCCGAGTTCGTCGGCGAAATGAGCTGGGGGATCCTCAACGGCTCGAGCGGCCCGCTGTTGGTGGTGGTCGGGCGCGATGTCTCACTCAGGCACGAAGCCGAGCAGCGGCTTCGCGCGCTTGCGGCGATCAGCCGCCGGGCGCTGGCGGGCGCTGACCCCGCCGTGCTGGCCACCGACGCGCTCGAGCTGATCCGCTCCGCGCTGCCGATCAGCGGCGCCGAGGTACGACTCGGCACCGGATCGGTCCTCGCGTCGATCGGCCGGCTGAGCGCCGAGGCCACGGAGCACTCGATCGGTAGCGGCGATGGCCTGGTGCTCGCCCCCGACCGCGAGCTGACCGGCGAGGAACGGAACCTCCTGCGGGCGGTGGCGGACATCCTGGCAGCGGCACTCGCCCGCCTGCGCGGCGAGGAGCGGATGCGCCACGACGCGGTGCACGACCCGCTCACCGGGCTGGCGAACCGGACTCTGCTCCGGGACCGTCTCGAGCAGGCGCTGGCACGGTCGAAGCGCAAGGGTGGCGCCAGCGGGCTGCTGTTCGTCGATCTCGACAACTTCAAGCGCGTCAATGACGAGTACGGTCACGCCACCGGAGACGCGGTGCTCGTCGAGCTCGGCCGGCGCCTGCAGAACGCGGTGCGCCCAACCGACACCGTCGCCCGCCTCGGCGGCGACGAGTTCGTCGTCGTCTGCGAGGAGCTGGACGAAGAGACCGCTGTCGCGCTCGGCCGGCGGCTCCACGAGGCGCTCGAGCGTCCCCTGCTGCTTGACGGGATCGAGCACCGGCTGTCGGCCAGCATCGGGATCGCGCTCGGCCAGGCCGATCCCGACGGGCTCCTGGGCAACGCCGATGCCGCGGTGTACCGCGCCAAGGCTCACGGGCGCGGCCGAGTGGTGCTGTTCCAGTAGCCGCGGGGCGGCTGTAGGGGCGCGCCTCCGCGCGAGGGCGCTTCCGCGGAAGCGCCCTCGGTAGCGCGCCGGGCTCTGATCGCTGCTCGACGGGTGCTTCCGTCCGACCGGCTCCGTACCCTATCGAACATGTGTTCGATCACTGCCGCTGAGATGAGCCGCGATGCGGCGTGGGGCCCGGCACACGCCGGTCTCGACGAGCTGGAACACGAGATCTGCGAGCTGGCGGCTCATCTCGCGGCGGCCACCTGCCGCTGGCTGATGCTCGTCGCGGAGTTCGATCGTCGCGGGGGATGGGCCGACTGGGGGGCTAAGTCCTGCGCCCAGTGGCTGTCATGGCGATGCTCGATCGGGCGGGTGACGGCGCGCGAGCACGTACGGGTGGCCAAGCGGCTGGTGGAACTGCCGCTCGTGCGCGAGCGCTTCGGCACGGGGGAGCTCACCTATTGCAAGGTGCGCGCGATCACCCGAGTCGCGACGGCCGAGACCGAAGCCAGCCTTGTTGAGCTCGCGCGTCATGCGACCGGGGCCCAGGTCGAGAAGCTCGTGCGCCTGTACGGCGGCGCGCTCGCGGCCAGCACCGGATCCGCGCAACACGCGCACGAGCGGCGGGCGGTCCGCTGCCACTGGAACGACGACGGGTCGCTCACCCTCCAGGCGCGGCTGCCTGCAGAGGATGGTGCACTCGTGCTGTCCGCGCTCGAGGCGCCCAAGCAGGAGCCCGACCCGGAGGAGAGCGCTTCCGCGGAAGCGCCCGCCCCCGACGATGGTCCTGCTGCTCGCCGGGCGGATGCGCTGGTGGCGATGGCGCGCTCGGCGCTCGCCGCGCCGCCGGCTGGTGGCTCCGATGGCGGCATGTGCGAGCTTGTCGTCCACGTCGACGTCGAGTCGCTGGCGGGCGAGCAGGTCCAGGACCGCTGCCAGATCGCCGACGGGCCCACGATCGCGCCGGAGACCGCGCGCCGCCTGGGATGCGACGCTTCGGTCGTCCGGATCATCGAGCGCGATGGCCGGCCGCTGACGATCAGCCGCAGGAAACGAGCGATTCCCGCAGCGCTGCGCCGCGCGCTCCGCAGTCGTGACGGGGGCTGCCAGTTCCCAGGCTGCACCCGTGAGCGGTTCCTGCACGCGCACCACATCCACCACTGGGCGCGGGGGGGTCCGACCACCCTGGACAACCTGATCCAGCTGTGTTCCTACCATCACCGCCTGGTCCACGAGGGCGGATATTGCGTCGAGCGCTCCCGCGCACGGGGGATCCGCTTTCGCCGTGCCGACGGGCGCGTGATTTCGCAATGGCGTGCCCTGCCTGCTCCCCGCGGACCCGGGCTCGAGCGCCAGAATCGCGTCCGAGGGCTCACGATCGACGACAACACCTGTAAGCCCGCGTCGCTGGGGGATCCGCTCGATTACGACATTGCCGTGGAGGGGCTTCTGGTACGGACGCTCGAGGGCCAGTAGCCGCTCCCGCAACAGAATTGGCACACCTCCGTTGCGGACTTCTGACCAATACGTCTTGTTCGGTCACCGGCGGCGATCTAGCGTCCCGTTCCGTCCGACGGCACTCGTACCGTGACGGGTTCAAACAAGGAGCTTAAGGAGCCGAACCGAGCATGACACAGCGAGAGAACGGCGTGAATGGGTCCGCCGACGCCAAGCGCCAGGCTGCCCTGAAGGGCGCGCTTTCCCAGATCGAGAAGCAGTTCGGCAAGGGCACGGTCATGCGGATGGGGGATCCTGGCGCCCGAGTCGCGGTCGATGCCATTCCCACCGGCGCACTGCCGCTTGATCTCGCGCTGGGCATCGGCGGCGTACCGCGCGGGCGGGTGGTCGAGATCTTCGGCCCCGAGTCGTCGGGGAAGACGACGCTCGTCTACCACATCATCGCCGAGGCGCAGAAGCTCGGCGGGGTCTGCGCCTTTGTCGACGCCGAGCATGCGATGGATCCGTTGTACGCGCAGCAGATCGGGGTCAACATCGACGAGCTGCTGGTCTCCCAGCCCGACTACGGTGAGCAGGCGCTCGAGATCGTCGACATGTTGATCCGGTCCGGTGCCGTCGATGTGATCGCCGTCGACTCGGTGGCCGCGCTCACCCCTCGCGCCGAGCTCGAGGGCCAGATGGGCGATCAGAGCGTGGGCCTCCAGGCGCGGATGATGTCCCAGGCGATGCGCAAGCTCACCGGGACCCTGAACCGCACCCAGACCACGTGCGTGTTCACCAACCAGATCCGTGAGAAGGTCGGCGTGATGTTCGGTCCCACCGAAACCCAGCCGGGTGGCCGGGCTTTGAAGTTCTACTCGTCGATTCGGCTTGACATCCGCCGGATCGAGACGCTCAAGGATGGCACCGAGGCGGTCGGTAACCGGGTGCGCGTGAAGGTCGTCAAGAACAAGGTGGCGGCGCCGTTCAAGCAGGCGGAGTTCGACATCGAGTTTGGCCAGGGGATCTCCAGCTCGGGATGCCTGCTCGACTACGGGATCGAGCACAACATCATCACCAAGTCAGGCTCGTTCTTCTCCTACGGCGAGGAGCGGCTCGGACAGGGACGAGGAAACGCCAAGGCATTCCTCGACGAGCATCCGGAGATGGCCAAGGAGATCGAGGGCAAGATCTACGCCGTCCTGGGGATTGGCCGGGACACGGTGCGGCCGATCGAGGGACGCGCGGACGCCGAGGCGGCCACCGGGCCGGCACCGGGCGAGGGCGAGTGGCCGGTGGAGGCGGTCGAAGGCCGCGCCGCGTGAGGCGGGAAGGCGCGGCGTGAGCGGACGTGCGCTCGAACTCGCCTACCGCTATCTGAGCCGGCGCGAGCGAACGGTCGCCGAGGTCCATCAGCATCTGTGCAGCAGCGGGCTGGACGATTCAGAGGTGGATTCGGTGATCGGGGAGCTGGTCGAGCAGGGCTACCTGGATGACGCGCGGTTCGCGCGACTGTTCGTCGAGGACAAGCGTCAGCTCGAGCAGTGGGGCAGTGAGCGGATCAGGCGGGGACTCGCGTCCCGGGGTATCGAACGCGACGTGGCCGAGGCCGCGCTTGCCGCGCAGGAGGCTCCGGATTCCCGCGAACCGGGCGAGACCCCCGAGCTGACCCGCGCGCTCACCCTCCTTCGGCGGCGCTTCGCAGCCGCGCCGCCGCGCGATCGCGGCGAGCGCGAGCGCGCGCTGGGGATGCTGCTGCGCAAGGGCTATGAGCCGGAGCTCGCACTCGAGGCGATCCGCGCCTATCGAGGGGAGTGACGGGGACCACCACCGCGGGCGGGCGGACCCCTCTTCCGCACGGCCTGATGGCATGCATTGCGCTGCCGGAGCCTCAGTATTAGGATCCAGCTAGCGAACGAAGGGCCTGCGGGCCGATGAAAAACCAGCAAAAGTGCAGATTTTGGATTCCGGATATTGGTGTTGACGGCAGCCACGATCGGGCCACCGGGCCCATTCGAACCCAGAGAACCGACCAGTTAGCCGCAGCCTGACGGCGCGCTGCGCCGACCCGGCATCTGTTCGTGCCCCGCACGAGCCATTCGGTCGCTCCAAGAAACCGAAGCATGAGGATGCCTGGGCAAGCAGCCCAGGGACAGCCGGAGAGGACGACGAATGGACATCATCGGTGCCGCAGCGCTGATCGCGGTGGCAGTCGTGCTCGCGGCGGCGATATACGGGCGCAGCCACCGTTCCGTCGAGGAGGCGGAGGTGGACGTCCGGGCGGCCAGCGACCTCGATCGCCAGCTTTCGGAGCGCGCGGCAGATCTCGCCCGCCGGGAGGAGAGCCTCGTCCGGCGGGAGGGCGGGCTGGAGCAGGAACGCGAGCAGCTAAGCGCCACCCGCCGCGAGCTTGAACGACAGCTCGAACAAGTCGCCGGCATGTCGGCGGCGCGGGCCAAGCAATTGCTGCTCAGCCAGATCGAGGAACAGGCGCGGCATGACGCCGCTCGGCGGATCCGCCAGATCGAGGAGGAGACCAAGCGCGAGGCGGAGCGTCGGGTGCGCAACATCCTCTCCGTCTGTATGCAGCGACTGGCTGCGGGTCACGCCGCGGAGACCACCGTCTCGGTGGTCCAGCTCGCCAGCGACGACATGAAGGGCCGGATCATCGGCCGCGAGGGGCGCAATATCCGCGCGCTCGAGAACCTGACCGGCGTGGACTTCATCATCGACGACACGCCCGGAGCGGTCGTGCTCTCGGGCTTTGACGGCGTCCGCCGGGAGATCGCCAAGCTGACGCTGGAGAAGCTTCTGCAGGACGGGCGGATTCATCCCGCGCGGATCGAGGAGACCTACTACCAGGCGAAGTCCGAACTCGAGAGCCACATGGTCGAGGCCGGTGAGCAGGCGGTGCTCGAGGCCGACGTCCAGGGCCTCCAGCCCGAGCTCATCAGGCTGCTCGGGCGGTTGAAGTTCCGCACCAGCTACGGGCAGAACGTCCTGGCACACTCGATCGAAGTCTCCCGCTTGGCCGGGATGATGGCCGAGGAGCTCGGCGCGAGCGCCAGGACCGCCCGGCGGGCGGCGCTGCTGCACGACATCGGCAAGGCCGTCACCCACGAGGTCGAGGGGCCCCACGCGCTGGTCGGCGGCGATCTCGCGCGCAAGCACGGCGAACTCGAGGCGGTGGCTCACGCGATGGAGGCGCACCACAACGAGGTCGAGCCGCAGACGATCGAGGCGGTCGTCGTGCAGGCGGCCGACGCGCTGTCGGGTGCCCGCCCGGGCGCCCGGGGCGAGTCTCTCGAACAGTATGTCAAGCGATTGCGCGATCTCGAGCAGCTCGCGATGCGCCATGAGGGCGTCGATCGTGTCTACGCGATGCAGGCTGGCCGAGAGATTCGGGTGATGGTCGCGCCGGGCGCCATCGACGACGACGCGGCGACGCTGCTGTCGTACGAGATCGCGCGCGAGATCGAGAAGGAGCTCGAGTACCCGGGCCAGATCAAGGTGACGGTGATTCGAGAGTCCCGCGCGGTCGAGTACGCGCGCTAGCCCGTCGGGAACCGGAGGCCCCGGCTCGTCGATCGTTTGCTAACCGGTGTTTTGCGGCCCGTCAGTGGGGTAGCGCCCA
>DAIQND010000071.1:0-10551 GCA_036788555.1 Solirubrobacteraceae bacterium
CTTTCGGTGGCTTGTGAGGTGCTGAATGGACCGCCGGCGTTGGCGTTGCTGGCGGTCAGGTAATCGGCGACGGCATGAGCCACCGCGTCGGGAACCTGCGACGCACCGGGACCATCCAGGTACACGACGGGTGAGCCGGCCTCGCATCGCGACAGCGCCGAGAAGCGTGACCGGACGTCATCGGGGTCGAGCGGGATCGGCACCGCGAATAGCCTCTCACAAGAGAAAAGCCCTCCCTCGGCGAAAGGACAACCCCAGTTTGCGACCAGTACGGATCGGAGTCCAGCTACCTGAGGTCGAGCGGCTGGTTCGGTGGCCGGAATACGTCGACATGGCCCGTGCTGCCGAGGAGGTGGGGTTCGACTCGGTATGGATTGGAGATCATCTTCTCTACCGGGGCGACGGTCGCCCGGAGCGAGGCCCGTGGGACAGTTGGACTCTGCTGGCAGGCCTCGCCGGTGTAACCGAGCGGGTTGTGCTCGGGCCGCTCGTGGCGTGCACCGCGTTCCTGCGACCGGGGGTCCTGGCGCGGACCGCCGCCGCCGTCGACGAACTATCTGGCGGGCGGCTCGTGCTCGCGCTCGGCGCGGGCTGGAACGCCACTGAATTTCACGCGTTCGGCATCCCCTTCGACCACCGCATTGCCCGCTTCAGCGAGGCGCTCGAGATCATCCGGCGTCTGATCGCCGGGGAGCGCGTGACGTTCTCCGGCGACTATGAGTGCACTTCAGATGCAGTTCTGCTGCCAAGCCCGCGCCCGCCGCCGCCCCTGATGGTCGGCGCGACCAGCCAGCGGATGCTGGATGCCGCGATCGCCCACGTGGACATCTGGAACCTCTGGTACCGGTGGTACGACAACGTGCCGGAGCGCCTCAATGCCCACAACCAGCGGATTGATGAGGCAGCTCGCCGTGCCGGGCGCGACCCGCGGGAAATCAGCCGCAGCGCGTGTGTACTGGTGGTGCTCGATCGCGGCGCCGGCGAGCGTCCGCTCGACGTGCAGCCGTTGGAGGGGACGCCCGAGCAAATCGCCAACGGCCTGCGCGAGCTGGCCCAGGCCGGCGCTGATGAGCTGATACTCGTGCTGGATCCGATCACCGAGCGGTCGATCCGCAAGCTGGGCGAGACGATCGCCATCGTCAAATCGGCCGCTGGTTAGCTTCAGTCAGGGGACCAAGAGGTCGGATGCCTACCGCTGATCGCCGGAGACTGCCGGGCAGTGATCCGAATCGACGCGGCCACCGTATACGAGTTGTTTCTGTTGCTCGTCGAGGGAGTCAGATGACTGATCACGTCACGGTCCAGGTCGAAAATCCAGAGGAGGCGCTCAGGGAGGGTCTTGCCGCGAAGCCGGGAACGACACGAGCGCAGTTGCTCAAGCGCGCTGCGCTGGGCGGAGGCGGGGTGATAGCGGGGGGCGTGGCCTTCGGCGGGCTTCCGTCGTTGGCGTTTGCCGCGTCGGCCTCCGAGGATGTGAAGATCCTCAACTTCGCGCTGTTCCTCGAGTATCTGGAGGCGGCGTTCTACACCGAGGCCGAGCAGAAGGGCCTGTTGATAGGCGAGGCTCGCTACTTCGCCCAGGTGGTCGGCGGGCACGAGCGTGCGCACCGCGACTTTCTAAAGAAGGCGCTGGGGAGCCAGGCGATCAGCTCGCCGAAGTTCGATTTCCGTGACACGACCTCGAACACGGCAAAGTTCATTGCCGCGGCCATTGCCCTCGAGGACACCGGGGTCGGCGCCTACAACGGGCAGGGAGCGAACCTGACCAAGCCAACCCTGGCGGTGGCCGCCGAGATCGTGTCGGTGGAAGGGCGCCACGCCGCCTGGATTCGCGACATCGCCGACCAGTCTCCGCTGGTGACCGACAAGCCCGCGGGTGGCCCGGCGCCGTATGCGTTCGATCCGCTGTACACCAAGAGCCAGGTGCAGCAGAGGGTCAACTCGACCGGCTTCGTGAAGTCCTCATGAGACCGCCATCTAAGACCCCGCCCATCGAGCCCAGCCCTACTTCGGAGGAGAACCACAACATGTCCGCACTGCCACCGCTTGAGGAGATGGATCGCGACGGGGCGATCCGGGAGACCGCCGAGGCCCTCGGCGGTGACTCGCGCGCCGACTTCCTGCGTCGCGCCGTAGTTGCCGGTGGCGCGTTCGCTGGGGCGGGGGCGCTGATCGGCGCCCTGCCGTCGATCGCCAGTGCGGCGCTCACCAGCCGCGACCGCGACATCCTCAACTTCGCCCTGACCCTGGAGTACCTGGAGGCGACCTTCTACGCCGAGGCGTTGCACGGCGGCGCGCTCAGCGGGCGCACGCTGGAGTTCGCCAAGGTCGTGGCCGGTCATGAGGCCGACCACGTCAACGCGCTGAAGAAGGTGCTCGGCAGTGCCGCGATCGCCAAGCCGAGGTTCAACTTCCACGGTACGACCTCCAACCAGGGCAAGTTCCAGAAGACCGCGATCGCGCTGGAGGACACGGGCGTCTGCGCGTACAAGGGGCAGGCGCCGCGCATCCAGGAGACGTCGATCCTGAAGGCGGCGCTCTCGATCCACACGGTCGAGGCCCACCACGCCTCCTGGATCCGGCACATCGCCGGAGAGCCACCCGCGCCGAATGCGTTCGACAAGCCCTGCACGATGCAGCAGGTCCTCGCGATCGTGGCCGGCACGCATTTCATCGTCGCTGCGGCACGGAAGCCCACCCCCCGGCGCCCGGCGACGTCGCCGGCCTTCACCGGCTAAAAAGCGCACGAGGCGGGGCCGCAGATCATCGTCCTCCCCCGGATCGTCGTGGCGGAGGACGATGGTCGCGGCGCGAGACCGGTGAGCGACCGGGTCGCGGGGGGGGCAGATCGGCCGCGCTACCGGCCAACAGGGCAGCGGCGACCGCTCGCGGATCGTCCCACATCGGCACGTGACCGCAGCCGGCAAGCACGAGGTTCTCCACGTTCGCAGGGGTCTGGCGGGGCCTGTCGACGAGCCGGTCGCGGTCGGGCCAGGCGAGCGTGACCGGGACCCCGATCTCGGCCAACCCGGTGAATCTGCCGGCGCGCATCGCGCGGTTGACGGCGGCAAACCCGCTGGCTCCCGCGTAGGAGCGGATCAGCGTTGCCGCCTGATCGGCGGGGATGCGCTCCGGATGGGCGGCGACGCTGGCCAGGGCCACGCGCCTGAGCGCCGTCGAGCGCATCGCCGGACCGATCAGCGGCTCGGCCAGGCGCACCAAGCTCCGGGCGATCTGAGGTTTCGGCTGTAGCGAGGATGACCACAGCCCGGCGGGGGCGATCGCCGTCACGCTCGCGGCGTGGCCCACAGCCGCGGCCTCGAGCGCCACCCAGCCGCCGAGCGAGTTGCCCGCCAGATGGGCCCGACCATGGTCGAGCCCCAGCCGCGCGAGCAGCCCCACCACGGCGTTCGCCAGGGCGCTCGGGTCCGCCGGCCGATCGCTGGCGAGCGGAGGTGAAGCGCCGAATCCGGGGAGGTCCACGCACACCACGTCGCGCAGCGGGCAGAGCAGCTCCAGCACCGGCCGCCACACGTTGCGGTCGGCGCCAAGCGGGTGCAGCAGGACCAGGGGGTCACCGGCCCCGGAGCGCTCGAAGGCGACCTGCGCACCGGCAGCGGAGCCCGCGCCGACCACGCGAAGGCTCACGCGATCTGCTCGCTCTGGGAATCCTTCGGCGTGGCCACGGGCAGCGTCTGAGCGGGAGCGCGGAGCGTCCGGCTCAGGTCACGGACGACCTCGAGCCTGCGCAGCCGGCAGCGAGGCTTGGCGAGCAGCAGCTGGAGGTCACAGATGCGCCGCTCGGCGAACCCAGCCTCGCAGTAGGCGAGGTACAGGGTCCACAGGCGCTGGAAGCGCCGGTCGTAGCCAAGCTCCTCGAGCGCAGCGGCGTCGGCGGCGAAGCGCTGGCGCCAGAGGCGCAACGTGGGGACATAGTGGGCGGTGAGGTCCTCCAGCCCGATGAGTTGCATGTCGGAACGCCGGGCCAGGTCACGGGAAATCACCTCGACCGAGGGCAGCGATCCGCCCGGGAAGATGCGCTGCTTGATGAATGAGCGCGAGGCCTTCTCGATCTGATAGGCACGGTCATCGACCGTGATCGCCTGGAGCAACATCGCGCCGTGGGGCGCGAGCAGTCGCGAGCAGGCCGACCAGAAAGCGCCAGTGTGCCGCCACCCGACGGCCTCGATCATCTCGATCGAGACGAGCTTGTCGTAGGTTCCGCGCAGGTCGCGGTAGTCAAGGTCCAAGACGGTCACGCGGTTCTCGAGCCCGGCCCGGCGGACCAGCTCGATGGCATGGGCGTACTGGTGGCGCGAGATCGTGGTGGTCGTGACGTGACAGCCGCGGGTGGCCGCGGCGTGCATGGCAAACGAGCCCCAGCCGGTCCCGATCTCCAGCACTCGGTCGCCGGGCGAGAGCTCGAGCTTCTCGCAGACCAGTTCGAGCTTGGCCTTCTGCGCGTCCTCGAGGGTGGTGGCGCCACCGGCAAACAGGGCGCAGGAGTAGGTCAGCGTCGGGTCGAGCATTCGCCTGAACAGCTCCACGCCGAGGTCGTAGTGGGCGGCGATGTCGCGCCGGCGGCGGCTCCGGGTCGAGGGCCGCGCGAGCGACCGCACGCGCCGTATCGGCCCCAGCAGGGGCGCGAGCCTGGTGCGGGTGCGGTCCGTGAGGGCGGCGTTGCGGGCGGCCAAGCGGATCAGGGAGACGAGGTCGGGCGAGTCCCACAGCCCCTGGGCGTAGGAGTCGGCCAGTCCGACGCTCCCCCGCAGAACCCAGCGCCAGGCGAGCGGCGAGTGGACGCTGACCACGGCGGATGGGGCGCCGGAGCCGTAGCTGCGGCGGCTTCCGTTCTCGGCCACGACCAGCGTGCCGGTGTGAATCCGGGCAAGCAGAATCTCCACCAGCCGGCGTGCGAACCGCCCGCTCACGATCCTTCCCCACCCGGATGTGGGAACACCGGCGCTCCGGCCAGACGCAACCCGAGCGCGTGCCAGTAGATCAGGGCCAGCACGCGCAACGTGGGCGCCGGATAGCGGATCGTCGCCGCGGCCAGCGAGGCGCCGGTCAGCTCACGACGCCTCAGGACAAGCATCGCATCGAACACCCGTATGCCCGCCTGTCGGCTCTCGATGTGGACCGAGAGGCCCGCGCCCGGTGCGCTGGCGCGGCAGGTGTAGGTGTGATCCATGCCCATGAACGGCGAGACGTGCAGCGCCTTGGCGAAGGTGCCCTCGCCGCCGTCGATCACGTACGCCCGCCGCTCGCCCCACGGCGTGTTGGTCACCTCGGCCAGCAGCGCCTCGAGGCTCACTCCGTCCTGATGCAGGCAGTAGTAGAAGCTGACGGGATTGAAGCAGTGTCCGAACGAGCGAAGGTGGGTGAGCACCCGGACCGGGCCGGACGGTCGCAGGCCGCAATCGGCCGACACCCGGTCGCGGACAGCTTGATCGAGTGGGGTATCGGGATCGCCGAAGTAGTCGCGGCGGCGGAAGCGGACCAGCCCGGGCCGGTTGGAGAGGAGTCGGCCGCCGAGCAGCTGCGGCAGCTCGTCGAGGTCGAGATAGGCGAGCGCCAGGCGGTGGCGGAACTCCCGGGCCGGCTCGGCACGCCGGTGGTGGATCATCCCCTCGTAGATCCCGCTGGCCAGGCTCACAGTCTCGCTCCGAATGCGGCCGCGACGCGCAGCGCGCTCTCGACGCCGTCCTCGTGAAAGCCCCACCCCCAGTAGGCCCCGCAGAAGTGGGTGCGTCCCGCGCCGGAGATCTCATTCACCCGCGCCTGCGCCCGCACCGCCTCGGGCGTGTACACCGGGTGGGAGTACCGCAGCCGGCGGATCACCTTGCTGGGATCGATCCGCGCGGTCTGGTTGAGCGTGACCAGGAACTCCCGCTCGGCCCGCAGCGATTGCAGGCGGTTCATGTGGTAGGTGACCGTGGCGCGCCCCACCGGCTCCTCGAGCAGGCGATAGTTCCAGCTGGCCCAGGCCCGGCGCCGGCGGGGAAGCAGCCGCGTATCGGTGTGCAGCACGACGTCGTTCGGCTGGTAGGGAATCGCGCCGAGGACCTTGCGCTCGCGGTCTGAGGCGTCAACCAGCAGTGCCAGCGCCTGATCGGAATGCGTTGCTAGCACCACGTGGTCAAATCGCTCGGGCTCCGAGCCGCTGGCGCTCACCAGCACGTGGTCCGCCAGGCGCCGCACTGACCGCACCGGCGAGCCGAGCCTGATCCGGTCGGAGAAGGGCTTGCTCAGCGCCTCCACGTAGCGGGCCGAGCCGCCCGCGACCGTCCGCCAGCGCGGCCGATCGCGGAACCCGAGCATCCCATGATTGTTGAAGAACGCCGCCAGGAAGTGGGCCGGGAAGCTCCATAGCTGGCGCGGATCGGCCGACCACACCGCCGAGACCTGGGGGACGATCAGCCGGTCGATGAACTGGCGCGAGAAGCGTTGAGCTTCCAGCCAGTCGCGCAGCGATAGCCCGTCGTCACGCCCGCGCAGCAGCTCGCGCGCGGCGTGGTGAAAGCGGTTCAGGTCGGCGAGGATCCGGTGAAACGAGGGTGAGACCAGGTGGCGCGGGACCGCGAACACCCCGGCGGCCGAGCCGCTCGAGTACTCAAACGCGCCGCCGTCACTGACGCTGAAGCTCATCACCGACGGCTGCCAGGCCACGCCGAGCGCTCGTAGCAGGCGCTCGAAGTTTGGGTAGTTGCGGTCGTTGAAGACAACGAAGCCGGTGTCGACGTGGTGCGTCTCGTTCGGGGTCTCGACGCGGACCGTATGGGTGTGACCGCCGGCGTATGAGCCAGCTTCAAATACCGTCACCTCGTGCCGGCGGTGAAGCAGGTGCGCGACGGTGAGACCGGAGATCCCCGCGCCCACAATGGCAATTTTCATCTGGCCGTATTACGGACTTGACCGCCGCTCGGATCAGGGGGGCGATGGCAACTTGTTCGGGAAGGCCGCTGGTGTGAGCTCGACGGCCGCATGGCGCTCGGGGCATGACCGATCAGGCTCCGCCCAACGTGCGCTGCCTGATCGGTCCCGGTGCCCGGGTGAGGCTGAGAGAGAGGCGGCGTGGCCGTCAGCCCTTGATCAGCGGCCCGGCGGCCTTGAGCACCTGCGACTTGGTGAGCGGCTTGTCAAAAGCACCGTCCGGCGTCACCGGGCTGTTGATCAGCAGCGCGATCGTCGTCGCGTGTCGCGCCTCGACCTGCACGATCGAACCGGCGGCGGCGAGATACATCTTGTTTGTGAGTGCCGGCCCCGCGCCGTTGTAAGCGCCGACCCCGACGTTTTCCAGCGTGTTGGCCAGCTTCAGGAAGCCGGCCTGATCGGAGACGGGAAACGCGAATGTCGGCTTCTTCACCGGTTTACCGCCGGCGGCCGTAATCGCCTTGGTGAGCGCGATGACGTGCTGCTGCTCCTGGCTTCCGAGCATCGCGGCCGCCGACTTGGCCGCCCCACTCAGACCGACCGTCGGGCCCTTGTCCAGGTAGAAGTCGGCCTCCAGGTACTCCAGCGTCAGCGCGAAGTTGAGAATGTCGATGTCGCTCGCGCCGGACTGGGCGAGTGCACTGCTGACGAATGGGGCAGCCGCGGTCGCCCCGTAGGCGGCGCCGGCGGTCAACGCTCCACGGAGAATCAGGCTGGCCCGTGTCATGCCGTGCACCTCCACGGCAGCCAGCTCGGGGTGGGGGTGGGAATTTGCCATGTCTTTTATTCCTCTCATGAAGATCAGCGGAGCTAGACGATGAACGGCTTGACCACAGGCAGGACCTGGCTCATGCTCATCGGCTTTGCGAAGGCACCATCAGGGGTCGATGACTGGCCCAACAGCGTGTTGAGGGTCGCGGCATGGCGCCCCTCGACCGTGTGGATAGCGAGCGCGGCGGCCAAGATCTGCTTGCTCTGGATGTTCGGAGCCTGTCCGAGGTACGCCGCGGCCCCCAGGTTCTCCACCGTCGCGGCGAGCTTCGTCACCGAAGCTGCGCTGGTGAGCGGGAACTTCGTCGTCGGCTTCGACGCGGGCGTGCCGAGGCTGCTGGCGACCTTCATCAGCGCCGCCACGTGCTGGTCCTCCTCGGAGCCAAAGGTCTTGAGCGTCTCCAGCGTCGAGCCGCTGAACAATCCGCTGGCGATGACCTTCGCATAAAACTGCGACTCCAGGTATTCGAGCGTAAGCGCGTAGTTGACAATCGACAGGTCACCCGAGCTGGTGGGGGTTGACGAGGTGGTTGAGGTTGACGAGGTGGTTGATGGCGGCGGGGCGGCCGCCGTGCTGCTCGTCTTCGAGCTGCTCCCGCAAGCAGCGATGAACGCCGCCAGCCCGGTCGCGGCGGCCGCGCCGCCCATCGTCTTCCCGGCCATCTTCAGGAACCGTTTGCGCTGGACGTCATCCCGCGCTAGCTCCTGCACCACCCCACCGCGCGGCTGGTCGTCCTCGATAGCGGTCAAGTCACTCATGTGTCACGCTCCTTAAATTCACCCGATGCAAATGCCGGGCTTCCATCACACATACGAAATCGACGGTTGTTCAGATCACTCACGGTTAGCGTGAGTCCGTCGCCGGGACCGCCGGTGTCCTGGTCACACCGTGCCCGAGGCTGCGCGGAGGCGTCTGAGGGGGTGGGGGGGCCCGCCGGCCAGCGGCCAGAGCGTGACAGCGAGCATCAGGTAGAGGGGCCCGGCGCTGACGTCGGTGGCATCGCCGGTGAACAGCTGCGCGAACTGCTGACCGACGGCCCAGTAGAGGGTTGCGAGGAGGATCCCGGCACCGAGCCAGGCGCGGCGATGTCGAGTGAACACACCGATCCCGATCGCCGCTTCGATCACCGCCATCGCGATCACCAGCGGCAGGCCCGCGCTAGCGGCGGCGTGGCTGAGCCCGCTGTTCAGCCGAAAAAGCCAGCGGGGCTCCTGGTCGAGACCGAGCTCCAGATCCCCAGCGAGCGCGTAGACGGGTGCAAACCAGAACGGGACGACGCGCAGGATCCCGCCGCCGACCCACAGCAGCCCCCACAGGACACGGGTGGTGCGCTCACCGAGTGCCCCTGTGGCCGCGATCGTCGCCCCCCCGATGCGGTCAACGGGCCACGCGACGAGGGCGAGCAAGCCGTACATCAGGGCCGCCCCGGGCGCGCCGACGAGCAGTGTCGCCTTGCCGGCAAAGACTCCGCCGAGTCCCTCGCCCAGCCACCAGACGGCGAGCGCCCAAGCGACCGACAGTCCCAGTGCGGGCTTGACGGTTCGCGACCACAGCAGCCCGCCGGCGATCGAGAGCTGGACCGCGACAATCGCCAGGTTCAGCTCGAGCGCAGAGGAGGCCAGCAGATGCGAGGCGGCCACGAGCGAGGCGTAGATCGGCTGAGGCTGGTTCTCGGCGTTGCCGAGGATCGTGTCGAGCACGAGGCGGCTCGTGAAGTGAGCCGGCTGGAGCTGAAGCAGCGCATCGACCGCCCAGAGCGCCGCCAGCGCGAGCTGGACGCCCCGGCGCCCACGCTCGCCCGGGGAGGACCTCGAGGATCCGCCCGCGCCGGCGCGCGGCCCGTCCTTCGATCTCACCTGAGCGGCGCGTGCCCCGCCCCGGCGCCCCGAGGGGTGGTCGCAGAGCGCCCCGGCAGCTCGTGGCGCAGCATCAAGCCGAGCACCGGGATAACTGCCGCCTCACTGATGATCGCGATCACAATCGCCAGCCGGAGCGTCGGCTCGCTGTAGCCGAAGAAGCTTCCGCTCAGGGCGATCGAGACCGACGCCAGCGCCCCGACGGCGACGCCGAGCGCCCCCAGGGCCGCCACGATCCGCAGCCAACGCTCGCCGCTCAGCAGCGCAAGCGCCAGCCCGGCGCCGCCGGCGGCGTTCAGCAGGAACAGCACGCCCACGGTCGGCACCTCACTCATGAAATCGACGTACTGCTCGAAGTGCACTCCGGCGATCACCGCCACCAGCGCCGCGGCAAGCCAGCACGTGCCCGACCTGGCGCGCAGCGAAGGGATCACCCCACCACCCTGATCGTGCCGACCATGAACGCGTGAAACTGACAGTGATATGGGTAGGTGCCGGGCTTATTCACGGTGAAGCGCCCGGTCTGGCCGGAATTGAGCGTCCCGGTGTCAAACGCACCCGAGTTGGCGGTCAGGGTGTGCTGGGTCTGATCGGTGTTCGTGACGACGATCGTCGTTCCCGCTCTGACCGTCAGGTTCTGCGGGTAATAGGCGTAGTCGTGGATCGTGACCCGGACGGTCTTGCCACTCGCCGACACGGTCGAACGCGAAGCCGAGGAGCCGCCGCGGGTCGGGGCAAACGCCAAGGCCAGCGCGGCGACGACGATCGCCGCGAGTGCAGGCAGCGCGATGGCCTTGATCCGCATGTTCTTAACTACGCCCGTGCGGCGGTTCCGGATCATCACGCAGTTGCATTGACGCCGCTCCGGGCGGCGTTCAGTGGCGTCGCATCAGGCCCGCGACTCCACCGGGGCCGGAGGCGCTATCCGCCCTCGGCTGCCTGTGCGCCGCCTGGCGTGAGCGCCCTGCCGCGCGCCGCTCGGCGGTCGAC
>DAIQND010000072.1:0-10500 GCA_036788555.1 Solirubrobacteraceae bacterium
GCGTAGGACCCGGTGCCCACCGCGCCCTCGCCGGAACGGGGGGCGGCGACGGCGTCGTCCGGCGGCCGGGTGGCAACCTGCTCCGGAGCCGCCATCAGCGCACCCGCACGAGCGCCATCGTCCAGGGAAACGGCGAGCGCAGCTCGATCAGCTCTCCACGCTCTGAGAGCAGGCGCCTGAAGCCGCTGCGCGAGAAGTGGTTGACGTGCCCAGGGGTGTTCCCCAGCTGGCGCAGGTAGGCTCCGCGTGCCACGTTCAGCGCGCGCCAGACAGGCTCACGCGGTACCGAGACGAGCAGATGGCGGGCGGCTACGCGGGCCATTTCCCCCAGCGCGCGGCGGGGATCGGGCACGTGCTCGAGCGTCTCGATCGCCGCCACCAGGTCGAACTCACCGGCGGCGAACGGCAGCTCCGCGGCGTGACCGGTCATGAAGGTCAGGTTGTCCCGGCGGCGGCCCCGCCACTCCGCCTCGAGCTTCGGGTCGGCCAGGTCGAGCCCCACCACGCGGCCGCCGTCGAGCGCGCTCGCCCACTGGTGGGTCAGCACCCCCTCGCCGCAGCCGACGTCAAGGATCGAGCTGGGGGCCGCGCGCTCGAGCAGATCCGCCAGCGCCGCCTGGAAGCCGGCCATCAGCCGCCGCACCACCTGGCCATTCGAACCGTACTTGTCGAACGTGTTGCCGGTCGGGACGGGGCTGGCGGTCGGGAGGCCGCCCGAGCTCATACCTCGAGCGCCTCGCGGTCCGGCGCGCCGGAAGGTGGAGAGTGGCCGGCATCGGAGGTGGCGATCAGCGTTGCGCGCCGGATCCGGCGCGGCGTTCCGGCAGCCTGCCCCGGTTCGTAGTGCGAGGGCTCGACCCCCAGCTGGAGCTCGATCCGCCGCACCCGCTCGAATGTGCGCTGCGAGATCGTGCGCTGAGCGTCGAGCAGATCGCCGATCACCCCGAGCGCGCCGAGCAGCATCGCGCCGATGAACAGCACCGCGCCCGCGATCAGGGACTGGATGTGGCGCGGGCCGGCATGTGGGTTCTCCGCGTAGTAGACCAGGAACCGGACGAACAGCGCGACCGCCGGCAGCCCCATCAGCACGGCTCCCCCCCAAAACACCTTGAGCGGCTGGTACTGCGAATAGATCCTGAAGATCGACAGCGCGTTACGGCGCACGTACGCGGCGGTCGAAGGGAACAGCCGTGACTCGCGCGTCTGCGGGTTGGTGCGGATCGGGACGTGCTCCACCGCCAGGGTGAGCTTTCCGGCCTGGATGATCGTCTCCAGCGTGTAGGTGAACTTCGACACCGCCTGCACCTGGAGTGCGGCCTCGCGGTTGTAGGCGCGGAAACCGGACGTCGTGTCAGGGACCTCGGTGGAGGACGCCTGGCGCACGACCCACGAGCCGAGGCGCTGGAGGAGCGCCTTCGGAGCCGAGAAGTGCTCGACCTGCTGAACCTGGCGGTCGCCCACGACCATGTCGGCGGCGCCGCTCAGAATCGGCTCCACCAGCCTGGGCACGTCCGCGCCCTCGTACTGATTATCGGCGTCGGTGTTGACGATCACGTCGGCGCCGAGTTTGAGCCCGGCATCGAGCCCGGCCTGAAACGCGGCGGCCAGCCCCTTGTGGTTGGTGAGCCGCACGACGTGCTCGACGCCGGCGTCCCGCGCCACTTGGACCGTCCGGTCGGTCGAGCCGTCGTCGATCACCAGCCGCTCCACAACGTCAAACCCCGGCACCCGGCGCGGCAGCCGGCTGAGCGTCAGCGCCAGCTGACCTTCCTCGTTGAAGCAGGGAATCTGGATGATCAGCTTCATCTGGTGCAGCGGTCGGGGGGCACGACTGACACACGGTAGCGGGATAGGCTGGGCGCGCCGCCACCGCCCCCTATGCTGCAAACCACCACCATGTCCCGGGAAATCGATAGCGATCGCCGCCACCTGGCGCGCGCGATCGAGCTGGCCGAGCAGGGCCGAGGCAAGGTGAGTCCCAACCCGCTCGTGGGCGCGGTCGTCAGCCGCGACGGCGAGCCGCTGGGCGAGGGATTTCACCGCGCTCTGGGCGCTCCTCACGCCGAGATTGAGGCAATTCGCGCCGCCGGCGTCACCGGCCTCGAAGGCGCGACCCTGTACGTGTCCCTGGAGCCGTGCTGCCACCACGGACGCACACCCCCGTGCACCGAGGCGATCCTCCAGGCCGGCATCGGCCGGGTGGTGATCGCCGCCGATGACCCAAGCCCCCACGCCGCCGGCCGCGGGCTGGGGATCCTGCGCGACGAGGGGGTGGAGGTGGTGGTCGCCGAGGGCGATCTGGCCGAGCGCGCCCGGCTCCAGAATCAGCCGTTTCGCAAGCACGCCCGCACGGGCCGGCCGTGGGTGCTGTTCAAATCCGCGGTCACGCTCGACGGCAAGGTGGCGACCCGCAGCGGCGACTCGCAGTGGATCTCCTGTGAGGCGAGCCGCCAGCTCGTCCACAGGTGGCGTGCCGAATGCGACTCGGTGACGGTCGGGATCGGCACCGCGCTGGCCGACGACCCGCAGCTCACGCCCCGCCTGGAGGGAGTGGTCCGCCATCCGCGCCGCGTGGTGTTCGACTCGCTGGCGCGGCTGCCGCTGGACTCCAAGCTGCTCAGCCAGGCTCGCCGAACGCCACTGACCGTGGTCGTCTCACGCGCGGCCCCACGCGCAGCCGCCGACACGCTGGCCAGCCACGGCGCCGACGTGATCGTCGCCACCGGCGAGAACGAGCCGGCCCGGATCCGCTCGGCGCTCGACCAGCTCGGCGCAAGCGGCATCACCTCGATGATGCTCGAGGGCGGACCGCACCTCGCCGGAGCGTTTCTCGACGCCGGCGAGATCGACGAGATCCGCGTGTTCGTGGCCCCGCTCCTGTTCGGCGGGCGGACGGCGCGGGATCCGATCGAGGGTGAGGGGGTGGACTGCATCGGCGACGCGATGCGCGCGGACTCGATGCGGTGCGAGCGAATCGACCAGGACCTGCTGATCTCGGCCCGGATCAGGGAGTGGTGAGTGTTCACCGGCCTCGTCCAGGATCTGGGGACTGTCGAGCGGCTGGAGCACGGGGCGGAGGGCGCGCGGCTGACGATCTCAAGCTCGCTGGCGAGCGAGCTCCGAGAGGGCGACTCGGTCGCCGTCAACGGCGTCTGCCTGACCGCCATCGCGGTCGACGGCGGCTCATTCCGCGCCGAGGCGATGAACGAGACGCTGGGACGCAGCGCGCTGGGCCGCCTTGGCCCGGGTGCGCGGGTGAACCTCGAGCTCCCGCTGCGGGTCTCCGACCGGCTCGGCGGACACCTCGTCCAGGGTCATGTCGACGGGGTGGGCGACGTGGTCGACGTGTCCGAGGACGGAATCGCGCGCCGGCTGAGGATCGCGGCGCCCGACGAGGCCCTGCGCTACGTCGTGCGCAAGGGCTCGATCGCCGTCGACGGCGTGTCGCTGACCGTGGTCGAGGTCGACCAGCGATCCTTTACGGTGTCGCTGATCCCCGAGACGCTGGAGCGCACCAACCTGGGAGCAGCGGCACGCGGTCGTAAGCTCAACCTGGAGGTGGACGTGCTGGCGAAATACGTGGAGAAGCTGGTGGAGGTGCGATGAGTAGCCGGGCCGAGGTGGAGTTCGCGACGATCGAGGATGCGATCGAGGACATCCGCCAGGGCAAGATGGTGGTGGTCGTGGACGATGAGGGGCGGGAGAACGAGGGCGATCTGACGATGGCTGCGCAGTTCGTCACCCCGGAGGCGATCAACTTCATGGCCAAGGAGGGTCGCGGCCTGATCTGCCTGGCGCTGACGGGCGAGCGCTGTGAGGAGCTTGGCCTCGACCTGATGGCGGCCAAGAACGAATCACGCTTTGAGACGGCGTTCACCGTGTCGATCGAGGCGCGAAGCGGGGTGAGCACCGGGATCTCGGCCGCGGACCGCGCCCACACCATCCAGGTCGCGATCGATCCGCAGACGAGCCCGCGCGAGCTCGTGCAACCCGGCCACGTGTTCCCGCTCAAGGCGCGGGATGGCGGTGTGCTCGAGCGGGTGGGCCAGACCGAGGCGGCCGTCGACCTGGCTCGGCTGGCCGGATTGATCCCGGCAGGGGTTATCTGCGAGGTGATGAACGACGACGGGACGATGGCCCGCGTCCGCGACCTCGACCCCTACTGCCGCCGACACGGGCTCAAGATGATCACCGTCGCCGACCTGGTGGCCTACCGCCGGCGCACGGAGAAGCTGATCGAGCGGGTGGTGGCCACCAAGCTGCCGACCACCTTCGGGGAATTCGTCGCGGTCGGCTACCGCTCGCTGGTCGACAACAAGCACCACGTGGCGCTGGTCAAGGGCGAGGTGGCCGGGGGCGAGGACGTCCTGGTGCGTGTGCACTCCGAGTGCCTGACCGGCGACGTGTTCCACTCGCTGCGCTGCGACTGTGGCGAGCAGCTCGAATCGGCCCTGTCGATGATCGAGCGCGAAGGCTGCGGCGTGCTGTTGTACCTCTCGCAGGAGGGACGCGGCATCGGTCTGCTCAACAAGCTCCGCGCCTACAAGCTCCAGGAGGAGGGCCTCGACACGGTGGACGCCAACCTCAAGCTGGGGCTTCCGGCCGATCTGCGCGACTACGGCATTGGCGCGCAGATCCTGACCGACCTGGGCCTGAGCTCGATCCGGATCCTGACCAACAACCCCAAGAAGATCTCGGGGCTGGCGGGCTACGGCCTGTCGGTCACCGATCAGATCCCGATCCAGCACGTGCCCAACCCGCACAACGAGTCCTACCTGCGGGCCAAGCGCGACCGCCTCGGGCACACGCTGCACCACCAGGGGCTGGATCTCGACGCCGAGATGCTGCGCGGCGAAGGCGAGCAAGATCGCGCGCAGCGGGAGAGCGGGTGAGCTCCGGCGGCTCCGACGGCCCTCTGGCCGTCGCGCTGTGTGTCGCCCGCTTCTACGGCGAGCTGGCGGACCGGCTCGAGGTGGGAGCGCGCGAGGCGCTGGCGGCCGCCGGCGTCGAGGAGGTCGAGCGCTTCGAGGTGCCAGGAGCGTTCGAGCTGCCGCTGGTGGCGCGCTACGCCGCCCAGTCGGGCCGTTACAGCGCCGTCGTCTGCCTCGGTGCGGTGATCCGTGGCGAGACCGACCATTACCGCTACGTGTGCGGCGAGGCGGCGCGCGGCATTCAGAACGTCCAGCTCGAGACCGGTGTGCCCTGCGGGTTCGGAGTGCTGACGGTCGAGTCGATGGAGCAGGCGCTTGAGCGGGTCGCCGGCGGTGCCAAGCGCGACACCGGTGCCGATGCGGCGCGGGCGGCCCTGGCTTCGCTGGGCGTCAAGCAGCGGCTGCTGGCCCGCCGGGCCGCGGCCGGTTTCCGCGCCTAGTCACCGCGGCCGTTTCCGCGCCTAGTCGCCCTGGCTGTTGGCGCCCTGGGCGCCTGCATCCGGGGCGCCGCCCCCGCCGCCGGGCGCTGCCCCGCCGCTACTCTGGGCGCGCTGAGGCACCTGGTTCGCCGCCGTCTGTCCCAGCGCCTCCAGCGCCAAGGCCAGCTCGTTGCGCACCACGTCGGTCTGATTCGGTATCTGGAGCCGCTGCCAGAGAACGCTCACCGCAGCGCGCGGGTCGCCGGCCAGCCGCAGGGAATGCCCGAGGTCATAGAGGGCGTAGGCGTAGGTGAGGCTTGAGCGCGGGGCGCTGGCAACGGCCTGGCGCAGGATGGGGATAGCGCCGGTGTAGTCGCCGCCGAGCATCAGCTGGTGACCCTCCGCCTCGAGCGCCGTGGCCTGGGTGGGGGGAGCCGGCGCGGGCGCTGGGTTAGCGGGCGTGGGGGTGGTGCCGGTGCGTGTCGTGCGGGCGCGCGACTGGTCGCGTGCCACATGGCGGACGGCGGTGTGATGCGTCGGCCTCTGCGCCACGAGCGCGCTCGCGTGGCGGGCCAGCCGCGGATGGCCGCCGCCTGGGATCAGCGTGGCAGCCGCGGCGCCCGCAATCGCGAAGATGACAGCGGCCAGCGCTACGAACGCGGCAAGCCGGCCCCCGCCGTAGGTGCGGTAGGGGGTCGCGGCGCTCGGCGCCGCGGCGGAGGCCGCGCAGGCGCCAGCTCGGGGTGCGGCCCGTGCCGGCCCCAGCTGGCGATCGAGCGCGTCGACGAACTCGGCCAGCGTTGGGAAGCGATCCTCGGGGTTCTTGGCCATCCCCCGGGCGAGCACCCGGTCGATCGCCGGCGGCAGCGACGGGTTGCGGCGGCTGGCGCTGGGCGGCGGCTCCTCCAGGTGCTGGCGAGCCTGGACGGTGAACGGCGCGGCGGTGAACGGCCGTTCGCCCACCAGCAGCTCAAACGCCGCCACGGCGAAGGCGTAGCGATCCGACGCCTCGGTGGCCGGCAGGCCAAGCGCTCGTTCGGGCGCCAGATAGGCGGCGGTTCCCAGCACCTCGCCGTTGCCGGTCAGCGTGTCCTCGCTGCCGAGCTGAGCGATGCCGAAGTCCGCCACGTGCAGCACGCGCTCGCGGTCGAGGAGGAAGTTGGCGAGCTTGACGTCGCGGTGAATGACGCCGCGACGGTGGGCGTAGTCGAGGGCGCCGGCCGCCTGGCGCAGCCAGGTGAGGGCGAGAGCCTGGTCGAACTCGCCGGTTCGCAGGGCATCGGCGGCAGTTCCGCCGGCCAGGTGCTCCATCACGATGAACGGCCGCCCGAGTGGCCACTCCGCAGACGGGGCGGTCCGCCCCACGTCGTAGATCGTGACGACGTGGGCGTGGCCGGAGAGCCGAGCCGCGGCCCGGGCCTCGCGCGTGAAGCGCCGGCCGGCCAGCTCGTCGTGGGCGTAGGGCTCGGCCAGCATCTTGATCGCCACCTGGCGATCCAGCGTGCGGTCGTGCGCGCACCACACGGTGGCCATTCCGCCCCGGGCGATCTTGCGGATGGGGTCATACCGCTCGGGCAACTGCACGCCCAGCGACGCAACCGCGCCCCGATCCATTCCAGGACCCATCGTCAATGAACGTTTCCCGTCGGGGGCAATCTCAATCACCTGAAAGCTTCACGCCAGCCGCGGACGGATGTCAACCCGGCTCGGCAGATGACCGATTTCCTGCGCGGCGAACCGATGCGCCCCGGCCGGCGGCGGCGCCGGGTGCCGTCCGGGCGGATCGCGCGCCGGCCGCAGGACCACGGCCAGCTATACTCGCGCGCCGTGTCAAAGGTTTGTTATGTGTGTGGACGGCGGCCTGCGTTCGGCCACAGCCGCAGCCACTCGATGGTTGCCACCAAGCGGCGCTTCGAGCCAAACCTCCAGCGCGTTCGGATCAACGACAACGGCACGCCCCGCCGCGTACACGTCTGCACGCGGTGTCTGAAGGCCGGCAAGGTCACCAAGGCGCCCTAGCGCGTGGCTGCGCGGCCGCCACTCGATCGCCTCAGCCGACCAAACCGCCAATCGAGAGACGGGTCAGTCTCTGACCCGAGCATCGTCCGCTTCCGGAGCGTGGTCGAGGCCGGTCTGGCCGCCCTGGAGGCGCGGCGTCAGGAGATCAACGACCTGAACGTCTTCCCGGTCGCCGACGGAGACACCGGCGACAACATGGTGCTGACCCTGCGGGCGGTTCTGCAGGAGCTCGATCGCCTGAGCGGCGCCTCGCAGGCGCGCACGATCGACGAGATCGGACGCGAGGAGATCGTCGCGTCGGTGGCGCGGGCCGCCCTGCTCGGGGCGCGCGGCAACTCCGGCGTGATCCTCTCGCAGCTGATCCGGGGTGCCGCCGAGGAGCTGGCCAGCAGGCCCGGGGAACTGGTCGACCCGGTGCTGATCGGGGCCGCGCTCGCGCGGGCAGCCGACCAGGCGTACGGCTCGGTCCGCGATCCGGCCGAGGGCACGATCCTCACCGTCGTACGCGAGATGGCGGTACGGGTTGCTTCCGAGCTGGCCCACATGGAGGAGGCGCGGCTCGGCGCCGACGCCACCGATGACGAGCAGGATGTGGTGATCGCCGACGTGATCGAGCGGGCGCTGCAGGCCGGCCAGGAGTCGGTGCAGCGCGGTCCGGACCTGCTGCCGGTGCTGCGCGAAGCGGGTGTCGTCGACGCGGGCGGGTACGCGCTGACCGTGGTCCTGGCGGGCATCATCGGCGCCCTGAGGGGAAGTACGCCGCCGCCGATCGCCCACCACGCAGCGGCGCGCGTGACGCACCCGCAGCATTCGTCCACCACCTACCGGTATTGCACCAACTTCGCGGTCACCGGGACCGGTCTCCAGCCGCGGCGCTTCGTGCGGGCGCTGGAGCAGCTGGGCGACTCGGTGCTGGTCGTCGGCGACCAGACGACGCTCAAGGTTCACGTGCACACCGATGACCCGGATGCGGCCACCGCGATCTTCGCGGACGCCGGCGCCGTGTCCCACCTCGACGTCGCCGATATGCGGGTTCAGGTCCGCGAACGCGACGAGCGCCTGAGCGCGCCCGCGCGGCCCGCGCTCTGTGGCGCGCTCGCCGTCGTGACGGGCGAGGGAATGAAGGCGCTGTTTGAGAGCTTCGGAGTCACCACGCTCGAGGGCGGCGCCACGCTCAACCCGTCGACCTACGAGCTGCTGGCCGCGATTCACGCGATTCCGTGTGAGGAGGTGGTGGTTCTGGCCAACAGCCCGAACGTGATCATGGCCGCCGAGCGCGCGGCCGCGCTGTCGGACAAGACGGTCGAGGTCGTGGCCTCCGGGTCCCCTCAGGCGGGGCTCGCCACCGCCGTGGCGCTTGACCCGGACCGCCCGGCCGGCGAGAACGCCGCGGCGATGAACCAGGCGCTTGCGCGCGTGCGCACCGGCGCGGTGGCTCCGGCGGCTCGCGACGACGCCGCCGGACGCTTCCGCGAGGGCGAGGCGGTCGGGTTCGTGGACGATCAGATCGTCGTCTGGGGCAGCCCGCGGGAGGCGCTCCGCGGGGTGCTCGAGCGCCTGGCCGAGGACGCCGAGCTGATCACCTGCCTGCGTGGCGCCGACGCGCCGCTCGATGACGCCGCGGTGGAGGCCCTCGCCCAGGGCGATGTGGAGTTCGAGCTCTCGGTCGGCGGGCAGCAGAGCTACTGGTGGTTGCTCTCGGCCGAGTAGGGCGACCGCGCCGGGCCTCATCATCAGTCTCAGCCGTGAACCCGACCGAGTTCGGTAGCCGTCGGACGCTCGAGCCAGCGGAGCTTGACGCTGCGCCGATCGGATATCCCCGGCCATCCCACCTGGGCCTGGCGCTGAAGCTTCCCAGCCAGCGGGCTGCCCAGGCCGCGCATGCGCTCGGGCTCCGCACCGTCGGTGACCTGCTCGAGCACCTGCCGCGGGACCGGCGTGAGGCGCGCACGGTGGCCGAACTGCGGCCCGGAGAAAGCGCGACGGTCGTGGCCGAGGTCCGCAGCATCGCGTCAAGGTCGGTGCGCCGGCGAGGGATGCGGCCGCTGGTCGAGGCGAAGGTGGCCGATGACACCGGGGCGATGACCGCCACGTTCTTCAATCAGCCGTGGCTGGTGCAGCGCTACCGTCCCGGGACGCGGCTGCTTTTGCACGGTAAATACCGAGGCCGCGACCGGTTCGCCGTGCAGACGCATGCGCTGACCGGCGAGGCGCTCGGCGCCGCCCAGGCGGTGGCCCACTACCCGGCGACCGAGGGCCTCACCTCGACGCAGATCCTGGCGCTGATCCAGGAGCACGCGGACGCGCTGCGCGACGTGGTGGAGTTCCTGCCGGCGGCGGTCCGGGCGCGTCAGCGACTACCCGACCGTGCCGGCGCGCTGACCGCGGCACACTTCCCCAGGGGCGAGCTCGACGCCGAGGCGGCGCGCCGGCGACTGGCCTTTGACGAGCTGCTGCTCGCGCAGCTGGCGTGGATGCGCCGCCGGCGCGCCCTGGCCGAGTCGGTGCGGGCCCCGGGGTTCGACGCGCCGCGCGAGCTGACCGCGCGCTGGCTCACCGAGCTGCTGCCGTTCCCGCTCACCGGCGACCAGGAGCGCGCGCTGCGAGAGATCGACCGCGACCTCGCAGGCACCCGCCCGATGCAGCGCCTGCTGATGGGCGAGGTCGGCTCGGGTAAGACGGTGGTGGCTCTGTATACGCTGCTGCGCGCGGTCGAGCACGGCTACCAGGGCGCGCTGATGGCTCCGACCGAGACGCTGGCCGAGCAGCACTTCGCCACGCTCGAGTCGCTGATGCCCGGCGAGGCGGTTCCGATCGGCCTGCTCACCGGGTCCACCCCCGGGCGGCGCCGGGCCGACCTGCTCGGCAAGCTGGCCAGCGGCGAGCTGTCGCTGATCGTCGGCACCCACGCGCTGATCGAGGATCCGGTCCGGTTCGCCGCGCTCGGCGTCGCGGTGGTCGATGAGCAGCACCGCTTCGGCGTACGCCAGCGCGCCGCCCTGGACGCCAAGGCCGGCGGGGTCAACGGCGCCGAGGGGCACAGCCCGCACGTCCTGCACATGACCGCCACGCCGATTCCGCGGACGCTCGCGCTCTCGCACTACGGCGACCTGGACTTCACGGTCCTGCGG
>DAIQND010000073.1:0-10447 GCA_036788555.1 Solirubrobacteraceae bacterium
ACCTCCTCGGTGTCCTCGACCTCGTGCTCGAACTCGATCGCCGACTCGGCGATCACGTCATCGGCGGCAAAGATCGGCGCCCCGGCTCTGACCGCCAGCGCCAGCGCGTCGCTGGGGCGCGAGTCGATCTCCAGCTCACGACCGTTGGCGCGGAGGCTGATCGAGGCGTAGAAGGTGTTCTCGCGCAGTTCGGTCACTGCGACCCGCGTGCACTCGACGTCCAGCTCACCGAGCACGTCGGAGAGCAGATCGTGGGTCATCGGACGCGGCGTCGTGGCTCCCTGGAGCTTCATGAGGATCGCCGCAGCCTCGGGATGGCCGATCCAGATGGGCAGGAACTTGTTGCTCTCGACGGTCTTCAGCAACACGATCGGCTGCTTCCCGACCATGTCGAAGCTCACGCCGTAGATCACCATTTCCTGCACGTGCGGCTCCTGACTGCTCGCGTTCGGGGGGCCAAGTATAGGCGCCCGTGTCTGCGTCCCAGCGGGCGCGGGGACGACTCGCCGCGGCCCGCCACGCGTGACTCTGGCCGGGGCGGGAAGGGCGACGAAGTGCCGCTCAGACGGTGATTCGCGCGCCGCGCGGCGGGTATCCCGGCTACATGGCCGCACCCGCCAGCGCCTCTCCCGCGCGGCGGCCTTGTGCGAATTCACGCTTGTGGGCCGGACCGTAACAAGCCTCGCCGCGTTGCCGCGGGTGGTTGAACTCTGCCTGCCGTGGGTAACCCATAGGTATGCCAACGCACCTTGATACCGGGCAGTCGCCGCTCGAACTCGGCCACGCTCGGACCGATAACCGCAACCTCTTCCTGCGCTGGCAGCGTGACGGGGATCAGCGGGCACGTGCGGAGTTGGTCGAGCGCTTTCTCCCCCTGGCCCGCAACCTCGCCCGCCGCTATGCCGGCGCCCGCGAACCCTTCGAGGACCTTCTCCAGGTCGCCAGCCTCGGCCTCGTCAAGGCGATCGACCGCTTCGACGTCGACCGCGGCGCCGCGTTCTCGTCGTTTGCTGTCCCGACGATCCTCGGTGAGCTCAAGCGCTACTTCCGTGACCTCGGGTGGTCGGTGCACGTCCCCCGCGGCGCACAGGAGCAGGCGCTCAAGGTCCAGGAGGCCCAGGAGCGGCTGACCAGCCGGACCGGACGCCCCCCGACCGTGCACGAGCTGGCCGAATACCTCGAGCTCGAGGTCGAGAACGTGCTGGACGCGCTCGAGACTGCGGCTGCCCACCATTCGGCTTCGCTCGATGCTCCGCGCGAGGACCGCGACGACGAGTCAGGCTCACTGGTCGACGTCTTCGGGCAGGAGGATCGGCGCTACGAGCTGGTCGAGGAAACGACCACGATCTCGGTGGCCGCGCGCGAGCTGACGCCGCGGGAGCGGCGCGTGCTGGCGCTGCGGTTCGCCGGCGACATGACGCAGACGCAGATTGCGCAGGAGATCGGGGTCTCGCAGATGCAGGTGTCGCGAATCCTGCGGCGTGCCCTGACCCAGCTCCGCGAGCTGACCCAGGCCGACGAGGCCTAGCCGGCCGGCGCGCGGCGCTTGTCGCGCGCCGGGGGCAGTGCGTACGCTGAAGGCGCGATGACCTCGCGCGCGCGCAGCCGCTCGATCACCTGCTGGGGCCTTCTCGGCCTGGCCGGCGCGACGCTGCTCACCGTGACCGGGAGCCACCTCTCCGACCGGCGCGTGCATTGGTGGTTTCGCCCGGTGATCGGGTCGCTGGCCACCGACCGCGCGCTGTTCTACGGCGGGATCGCGATCCTCGTGGTTGGCTGGCTCGGGCTCGCCCGGTTCGCGCGCGCGGACGCGCTGCGCCCGCTGTGGCTGTCGGCGATCGGCTTGGCGTGGTGCGTGCCGCTGCTGATCGGCGCGCCGCTGTTCAGCCACGACATCTACTCCTACTTCGCCCAGGGGACGATCGCCCACCTCGGGCTGAGCCCGTACCACTCGCCGCCGGCCGTGCTCGGGCAGCTCGGCCATCAGCGCGTGCTGCAGGGCGTGGACCCGTTCTGGCGCCAGGCGACCGCTCCCTACGGGCCGCTGTTCCTCGGCGTGATCGGGCTCCTGGTCGGCCTCACCGGCAGCCATGTGATCGCCGGGGCGGTGGCGGTCCGCCTGCTTGGGTTCACCGGCTGGGTACTGCTGGCGGTGTTCGTTCCGCGGCTGGCGCGGCGGACCGGAGCGGATCCGAGCCGCGCCGCGTGGCTGGCGCTGTGCAGCCCGTTGATCCTCCTTCAGCTCGTCGCCCCGGGTCACAACGACCTCTTGATGGTGGGGATGATGGTGGCGGGCGTCACCCTGGCGCTCGAGCGCCGGCCGCTGCTGGGGATCCTCGTGTGTGCTCTGGCCGCGACGGTCAAGCTGCCGGCGCTGGCGGCGATCGCGTTCATCGCGGTGGCGTGGCTGCGGGCGCAGCCCGACGGGCCCGCGCGGCTCAGGACCGCCGCGGGCGCCGCCGCGGGCGCCGCCGGCGCTGCCGGTGCCGTGACGCTGATCACCGGTTTCGGTCTCGGCTGGATCTCCAGTGGGCTGTTCTCGACGCCGGGACGCGTACATCTGGCGATCACGCCGGCCACCGACCTGAGCTATACGATCGCGCGGCTTCTGAGCGGCGTCAGCTACAGCGACGTCGATCCGGTGCTCCGCGCCGTGCTGCTTGCCGCAGCCCTGGTTGCCGCCTTGCTGCTGCTGGCCCGGACACGCTGGGACACGCTGGTTCCGTGCCTGGGGCTGGCGCTCGCCGGGTTCTGGATCGGTGGTCCAGCCCTGTGGCCGTGGTACTTCAGCTGGAGCCTGGTGCTGCTCGCGGCGTGGAGCGTTGGCCAGCGCCTGCGAGTCCTCGTCGCTGCCGTGGTGGTTGCCTCGTTCCTGGTCAAGCCCGACGGAATCCTTCTGCTCTCCTTCGGGGCCTCGCCGGTGATCGCCGCGCTGTGGCTGGTGCTCGCCGCACTCGCCGTGGTGGCCTGGCGCCGGCGCCCGGCTCGCCGCGCGCTCTCCCCGGCCGGCCATCGCTCGCTCAGTGCCGACCCTGCGCTGACGCGGTGAGCACGGGCGCGACCGTCGCCCGACCGGTCTCGCCCGACGGCCGCCCCGGGGCGGCTGCGAGGAGCCAGCCGGGCGGGCGGGTGCGGCTGGTCGGGCTCGCGGTGACGCTGGGGCCGGCGCTGCTGGCCCTGGGGCTGTGCCTGTATGAGCTCACCACCCGAAGCCTCTGGCTCGACGAATCGGCCACCGTGGCAATCGCCACCCAGCACGGCGCCGCGTTCGGGTCGGCAGTGGCCCACGACGGCGGCAACATGCTCGCCTACTACGGGCTCCTGCACGTGCTGATCGGCTTGTTCGGAAGCGGTCCGCTGGTCCTCCGGCTGCCCGCCGCGGTGTCCGCCGCTGTCACCGCGGGGCTGGTGGGGATGCTGGCCCTGCGCCTCGCGGGCCGTCGCGTGGCGCTGTATGCGGGGCTGCTGAGCGCCGTCAGCCTGACGCTCATCTACTGGGGCCAGGACGCCCGTGGCTACGCGCCGATGATCGCGCTGATCACCGGCTCGTTCATCGCGCTGCTGGCGCTGCTCCAGGGGCGCCGGCCGGCCACGGCATGGACCGCCTACGTGGTGCTGAGCACCGCCGCGGTCTACATGGGCCTCGAGGCGGCGCTGGTCGTCCCCGCCCAGCTGGTGGCGCTGTTCTGGTTCCGGGACCGCTGGCGGGCGGTGCTCTCGGCGATGCTGGTCAGCGCGGCGTGCTGCATCCCGTTGGCGGTGCTCGCCGTTAGCCGCGGGTCCGGGCAGCTGTTCTGGGTGCCGCCCCCGAGCCTGCGGGTGCTCGGTCAGGTGGCGCAGGCGCTCGCCTCATCCGGGCTTCAGCCCGCGTTCTACACCCCCACCAGCACTGCGCTGGCGGTGCTGACCGGCGTGGTCCTGGCAGCGGCCGGCGCGGGCGCGTGGCAAGCGGCGCGTGCGCACGGAAGCGGCGCCGCGTTCGCTCCCGCGCTGATCTTCTCGTGGCTGCTGGTGCCGGGTGTGCTGGCGTTGATCGAAGCCACCGCCGGGCATTCGATCTTCCAGGCGCGCTACCTGCTTGTGTCGCTGCCCGCGGTCTCGCTGCTGCTCGCTTGGGCGCTGGCCGACCGGCGGCTGCCCCCGGCGCTCTCGCTCGCGCTGTTGGCGGCGCTGATCGCGCTGCGGGCGCTACAGGTCGCTCCGGCCTATGGGGTCTCCTCAGAGAACTGGCGCGCCGCGAGCGCCTACATCGTCGCGCACACTCGGCGCACGGATTGCCTGGCCTTCTATCCGCTGGATAACCGCCAGGCGTTCCGCTACTACCTGCGCGAACCGATCCGCGCCCCCCGCCCGATTCTCCCGAGCCTGCCGTGGAGGGAGGTGCGCCCGTTCGTCGAGGATTACCGGGTCCTGTCGCCGGCGCGGATGGCGAGCCTGCCGGCTCGGTGCGGGCGCGTCTGGCTGTTGGCCAGCCATGAGGGCCAGGCCGGAGGGCCGCCGATCTCGCGCGCGAACCACGAACGCTTCGTCCGGCTGACGAGCGAGCTGGGACGCGAGTATCGGACGCGCCAGACGCGACGCTTCGGGCAGGCCGGGATCGTCGAGCTGACGCTTTACGCGCACTGAGGGCGCGCCTACGGGCGCAGCGTCACGCCGACGAACGTGAGCAGACTCATGCCGGCGAGCAGCGCGCCGTCAGCCAGCAGCACCCAGGCGAACGCCCGCCGCGCGAAGTAGTACCCGAGCACGATCACCGCAGGAAACGCGGTGATCAGCAGCCGTGGGTTCGGAGGCACCCACTCGGAGGTCACGGCGATGAAGCTGATGCCGAGCGTCCACACCCAGGCTTCGATGGAGATCGTGTGCCGGATCCGGAACATCAAGACGAGCAGCACGAGCAAGACCACCGCCCCCGTCAGCCCGACGGGCCAGTTGAGGTTGATCGTGGGATGGTTGAAGTGCGCGAAGGAGATGTGGTTGGCCAGGCGGATCCCCAGGTGAATCAGCGCGAGCGGATCAAAGCGCTCATTCCACGCGTAGTGCTGGGCCTGCCAGTAAGCCAGCGGCGTTCCCGTCCACGCCCAGAGATACGCGATCACGCCGATCAGGCCTGCCGGAGCCAGGAGCGGGGCCGCCAGCGAGCGGCGCCCGACCCGCCACCCGTGCCGCCGCAGCTCGACCCCAACCGACACCGCACACACAACCACCAGCACCGCCGCCTCGGGCTCACTCGCGGTGGCCAGCGCGGCCAGCAGCCCCGCCAGCAGCCATCGCCGCTCCTGGAGCGCCAGGATGCAGCCGATGGCCAGCGGGATCATGATCCCCTCGGCATAGACCATCGAGAAGACCACCGAGCCGGGGAACAGCGCAAACAGCATCGCCGCGCGCCGCCCCGCCGCTTCGCCCCACCAGCCTGCGGCCAGCCGCTGGACCAGGACGGTGGCCACCAGGCCGCCGATCCCGGAGATGACCAGGCCGGCAATCTCCGCGGCCTGCCACGTCGCGGGCGTGGTCGTGGCCAGCAGCAGCCGCGACACCGGCCAGATCAGCATCGGGTAGAGCGGGAAGAATCCGGTCGTCGTGTACGAGTGCAGGACCTCGTGCTTGTAGCCGTCCGTGGCCAGAGCGCGATACCAGCCGCCGTCCCAGTTCTCGAGCTCCCCCAAAAGAGACCAGTGGCGCCGCTCGACGTCGATCAGCGCGATCGCCAGCAGCAGCACGCGCGAGGCGAGGTAGACGAGCATGACCGCGCCGAACCGGTCGAGCGCGGAGGTCATCCAAACGGCCGCGAGTGGCCGGCTCCGCCGCCCCGCGGCGGAGCCCACGAGCGGGCCGACGGGCCTGCCCGCGGAGCCGTTCGACCGCGGCTCGAGCAGGCCTTCGGCCGCTCGCTGCGCGCTTTCTGAGGGCAATTGCACTTTGGGGAGTGTAGGTTGGCCGCCCGACCCGCCGGCGGCGCGGACGGCACCGGAGTCGATGTTTTCAGGACTCGAACTTGGCGAGCTCCAGCGACCCGTGCTGGATGCCCGGTCCGGTGGCGCGAAACGCCGGGACCAGCTCGCTGGTGACCACGCCGGTTTCCGCCGTCAACTCGTCGATCACCGAGAACCAGCGCTGGATCCGCCCCGGCGTATCGACGATGACGGTCACCATCGGGACGCGACGGCGCAGTTGCCAGAACGAGTCTCCGTGCGGAACGTCGTGACCCTCGTAGCCCCAGATCCCGCGCAACGTCGTGGCGCCGGAGGCGCCGGCCTGACGGAGTCTCCGGATCAGCTCCTGGTGAAGCGGGTGGCCGGTCACCCGCGCCTGCTCGCCGGCGTGGACCATCAGCTTCTGCCAGATCGGGATCCCCGATGGATCGGCCTCGGGCACGTGGCGCGGATCGGCAAGGCGCTCGCCCGCCCGCTTGCAGACGCGCACCCGCTCGAGCGTGATCAGCGGTTGCTCGAGCAGACGGCTCAAGTCAGGCAGCAGTTCGGCGATCTTCTCCCCGTCGAGCACCCCGATGACCATCACCGGCACACGGCCATTGGTCGCGAAGAACCTGGCCCGCTGCCGCACGCCGTGCCGCGTGCCATCGACTCCGAGGAGCACGGTCGCGCCGGACGCGCCGGCGCGCCGAAGTAGGTCGACGACGGTCTCGTATGCCGCCTTGCCATCCCGGCGCTCGTGGCGCCCGACGTAGACGGTGAGCTTGCTCGCCGACTCAAGGTCCTTTGGGGCCTGGAGGACCCCGGCCCGACCCGTCAGCATCCGCGCCCGCTCTAACGTGACCAGGCCGTCGAAGCGCAGCCGCTCGACTTCGTCGACCAGTGCCTGGATTCGCGGGCGCGTGTCGACGGCAACCGAAACCAGCGGAAGGTCCTCCGACAGGCTCAGCAGGCGATCGGTGCGCAGGTGATGCTTGACGCCGAAGCCGCCGACGCCCCGGATGACCAGGCTCACCTCAAGCTGATGGCGGGCATACAGGTCGCTCAGCGCGTCGGCGAGGAACCGGCCGCGCACACGATCACGCTCGCCGAAGTAGATCGTCAGCTTCAGGCAATCGGGGTCCACTATGAGCTCCCCACGTACCGGCCCAGCCAGGCGGCACCGAGGCCCAGGAGCAGGCTCACGGCCAGGTTCAGGATCCCCACGCCGAGTTCGCCATCTTCGCCCAGCCGGTGGCTTTCCAGCATCCACGTGCTGAACGTCGTAAAGGCGCCGATCAGGCCGGTGCCCAGCAGTAGGGAGATCTCGCCCCCGGGCCGCGTGGCCAGCAGCAGCCCGAGCAGGAATGCGCCGGTCAGGTTCACCAGGAGCGTTCCATACGGGAAGCTCCGGCCGACTCGGGCGGAGACGGCGCCGTCCAGCAGCACCCGCGCGAGCGCGCCGCCGCCTCCGATCAGGCCGACCGCGACCACATCTCGGAGGCTCATCCCCGCAGCCTCGCTCGCCGCACGAGGTTCGTGGCCGCCGCTACCGCTAGCACCCCGGCGATCAGGCTGGCCAGCGCGTACCCCACCGCCAGGCCCACATGGCCCCCGTCCAACAGTCCCAGGATCTCCACCTGCAGGGTGGAGAAGGTGGTGAGCGCGCCGCAAAGCCCGGTTCCCAGCAGTGGCCGGCGGTAGGCGGACACGGGCAGGCGCTCCTGCAGCCTGGTGGTGAAGTAGCCGAGCATGAACGCTCCGGCGAGGTTCACCACGAATGTCCCCCAAGGCCAGCCCCCCGCGTGAAAGGGCAGCGCCCGCGCGACTTCCGCGCGCGCGATCGCCCCGGCGAACCCACCGGCGAAGATCGCCGCAAGCTCCCGACGGTCGAACTGCACCACCTACCCCCGGAGGTCCGTCGCTCCGGCCGGTGCAGTCTCGGAGAACGCGATGGGCAGCTTCACTGAAACCTCCACTCTGTAACGGCGACCGGGTAGAGGCCATCAGCGGCAGCGCCGCGGTTATCGAGCGAGCCTCATCGCTTCGCCCGAAAAGATATCCGCCGCGGGCCGGCGCGGGGACGGGTCGGCGAACTAAGCGGGTCGCTGCTGAGGGTCAAGCAGCCGCCGCTGACGGTGAGCGGCCGTCCGAACCCGGCCGGCCAGCCAGCCGTCGATGACACGCTGGTAGCGGCGATCCCGCCGGCGATCGGCCTCCGGCTCGGGGACGGGAAGCGGCCCCACGGGGCCCACGCCTCGGCGCTCGGCCCCGGCCGCAATCTCCTCGGGGGCGAGGGCGGGCGCTCGATGGGGCCGGGGAATCGGGTTGGGCGATGTGATGGAGGGTGTTGTCATGCATCAATCTGATCATCGGCGCGTGGCAACGCCATAACAGCAGCCGAAGAAGAACCGAAGAGGGCGCTGCTACGGTCCGGTCGCGGAATTCACGCCGTGATCTACCGCGTCATCTTCACGTCGGTCCTCCAGCGCGTTTCGCCCGAGGCTGCACACTCCTTCGCCGAGCGGACGCTGTCCCGGCTGGGGCGGATTCCCGGCGTTCGCCCGCTCCTCCATCGGCTGCTGGCGCCGGTCGACCCGCGCCTCAGGGTCCGCGCGTTCGGGCTCACGTTCGCAAGCCCGCTCGGCGTGGCCGCCGGACTCGACAAGAACCTGGAGTGCTTTGCAGAGCTCGGCGCCCTCGGCTTCGGATTCGTCGAGGTAGGAACCGTCACCGCGCATGCGCAGCCCGGCAATCCACGGCCCCGGATTCACCGCCTGCTGCCGGATCGGGCCCTCATCAACAGCATGGGGTTTCCGAACCGTGGTGCCGCCGCGGCCGGCGCGCGGCTTCGCGCCGGTTCTCACACGACCCCCATTGCCGTCAACGTGGGGCGATCCCGCGCGGCGACCGACACGTTCGCCGACTACCGCGAGACGGTCAGGCATGTGGCCCCGTGGGCTGACCTCCTCGTTCTCAATGTCAGCTCGCCCAACACACCCGGCCTGCGCGACATCCAGGCCGTTGACGCGCTGAGCGAGCTCGTGGCGGAGGTGCGCGCCGAGCTGGAGGGCCTCGGCACCGCCGTCCCCTTGCTCGTGAAGATCTCCCCAGACCTCGATGACCGGCAAATCGACGCTATCGCGCAGCTCGCGCTGCGCCTGCGCCTCGACGGCATCGTCGCCGTGAACACCACCACCTCTCGAGCCGGTCTCGTCTCGGGGCCGGAGCTCACCGGTAAGCCGGGCGGGCTCTCCGGAGCGCCGCTCAAGGCGCGCGCGCTCGAGGTGCTGAGGCGGCTTCGCGCAACCACCGGCGGGGATCTCGTGCTCGTATCCGTCGGCGGAATCGAGACCGCCGAGGACGTGCTGGACCGCATCGAGGCAGGGGCGACGCTCGTACAGGCGTACACCGGCTTCATTTACGGCGGGCCGCTGTGGCCCAGCCGCATCAATCGCGCCCTGGCACGCCGACTCCGGGCCGCGGGCGCGGTTTCGATCGAGGATCTGGTCGGGAGCGGTCAGCGAGCCCTCGCCGGCGGGACCCCGGACGTGCGGGCGATTCCGTCGGCCGCGACGCCGGATCGCTCGTAGAGCGAATCACCCGTCGTATATGGGAGGTGAATCGCCAAAGTTCGCGCCGTTCAGGGACGATCCCAGACCCGATCCGATGCCCGAACGCCGACCACCGTTGCTCACATCGACAGCAGTTCGAAGATCTCCACCGCACACTCTCCGTTGGTTCCCGAAAGGAACGGGAGACCGTCGGTGAGCGCTTTCGCCGCAGGGAGATCGTCAGCCTGGACGATCGTGTAGCCGATCAACTCGCCGGCCGTTTCTTCAGTGCCGTCGTCGCGCACCGAGGTGCTCGCGCCGAAGGGGCTGCCGGCGTCGACCAGCGCGGGTCCGACCTTCTCCATCCAGGCGGCGAACGCCGCCATCCGCTCGGCGCCCTGCTCGGGCGTGAGGTCGGGAGCCTGGCCACGATAGAGGTAGATGAACTTCGCCATGTTGACCATCCTTTCGAGAACTTGCTGGCTCGACGCACACCGTTATCCAAGATGACGAACGTAACCCGGCGCGGAGGGACGCATCCAGCCCTCGCGTTCGCGCCTGGCAAGCGGCCTGCAGGTTTTACGCCCGTGCCCTGCAGCGCGAGTTCGTGGCCGTCGAGGCGTGCCTTGGGCCCGGCGTGGCTCAGCAGTCCGTCTCTTATGGTCCAGCCGAGTATTAGCTCATGCGCCAACCACGGTCGCTCGCGCCGCTCGCGGTGGTGACGGGGCTGGACTTCGCAGCCCAGATCCCCTACTACATCCACAACGACTACACACCCGCTCACCCGTTACCTGGTGTTCGGGCGCTGCTTCCGCTAGGCGGGGTACTCGTCTGGTTCGCCGCCGGACTCGTTGGTATCGCGCCCAGCGGCGGTGGGGGCGCGCGATGTTGATGTCATTTCTTGCAGTCGAGGCGCTGTTCTACTTGTCGGTTATGTGTCCGGGCTGACGGCGGCTGTGTATTTCGTCGCGCTGTGGCGTC
>DAIQND010000074.1:0-10383 GCA_036788555.1 Solirubrobacteraceae bacterium
CGCAGATCGAGAGGGTCGACTCGATGAACGGAATCCCCGCTGCCTCGGCGGCCCGTGCCGCCTGGACCTCAGCCCGCCGGGCGAACATCCCGCCCAGGCCGACCGGCGCCAAGATCACGGGCATCGCCAACCGCTCGCCGAAGAGCTCGACGCCGTGCTCGCGCGTGGAGACGTCACGCATCACGATCTGCCGCAGCAGGACCTGCTCGAGGTCGCGCACGTTCGCCCGCATCGTCGCCTCCTCGTAGGCGCCGCCGTCGACGTAATCGAACAGCTGCCGCGGCAGTCTGCGCCGCGCGAGCTCGCGGTAATCACGCGCCGTCGCCGGAGCCAGGGCCATCGGTCGATCTGCCCGGAAGCGCACCATTCGAGCCTAACGGACGGCGCTGCGGGTCGTGTCAAGCGGGTACGCTGCGAGTCGATGTCGCTGCGAGCTTTCCGCGCCGCCCTGTCCGCCACCGTCGCCGTGGGCCTTCTCAGCGCCTGCGGAGGCAGCTCCGGCAATGGTGTTGCCTCGAAATCGCCCGATCAGATCGTCCGCGCCGCCAGCAACGCGATCGCCCACGCGAAGTCGGTCCACGTTTCGGGCTCGATCGTCACCAGCGGGGTCCCGCTGAACCTCGATCTGACGCTGGTCTCCGGGAAGGGTGGTCGCGGCCAGATGTCGGAGGGCGGTCTGTCGTTCCGCATCGTCGACGTCGCGCAGACGGTCTACATCCAGGGCTCGCCCGCGTTCTGGCAGCACTTCGGCGGAGGTGCCGCGGCGCGGCTACTCGAAGGGCGGTGGCTGAAGGCGCCCGCGACCGGTCAGTTCGCGTCGATCGCCGAGCTCACCAATATGCAGCAGCTGATGGGCAACCTGCTGCTCAATCATGGCTCGCTGAGCAAGGGTTCGACGACGACCGTGCGTGGTCAGTCAGTCGTCCCGGTGAACGGGACGGCCACGGGCGGAACGCTGTACGTGGCCACGACCGGCAAGCCCTACCCGGTCGAGATCAAGAAGCAGGGAACGAGCGGCGGGCGGATCGAGTTCGATCGCTACGACCAGCAAGTGTCGCTCACCCCGCCGAGCAACTCGGTTTCTCTGTCGCAGCTCGGCTGAGCCCTCCTTGAGCGCCCCGCGCTCCGCGAAGGACGCGGAGCTGCGCTCAGCTCTTCGCCCCCCCGCGTCCGGTCGAGCTGCGCCGCGTCGAGCTGCGCGTGGCGCTCGTGCGCCGGGCCGAGGAGCGCGCGGTCGTGGAGCGTGAACCTCCGCTGCGGGTTCCGGTGGAGCGTGAACCCGTCGAGCGTGACCCGGAGGAGCGCGACGTGGTGGACCGCGACGCGGTGGAGCCCGACGCCGCCTTGGTCAGCTGCTTCTGGGCCTGGTCGAATTCGCGCTGAAGAGCCTTTGCGAGCTTGTTGCTGTCCCGCCGCGCGTTGGAGACGAAGGTGCGCAGGTCGCCGTAGAGATCGCGGGCGCCCTTACCGACGTCGCGACCGGCGTCCTTGCGCAACTCGGTGAGCGCGCGCTGAGCGGTGTCGAGTGAGGTGCTCAGCCGCTTGAGCGCCGGCGGTTGCTTGAACGCGGCGCGCGAGCGCGAGGTCGAAGAGGATCGTTTGGCTTGCGGCATCGTTACCTCCAGGTCGAATCGTGGCGCGGGACAGACCCTATTGCGGAGACGGCCTCGGTGCAACGCTAGATAATGCGATTCGTGGCGTTTGACGAACAACTTGCGCAGCGGCTGCGCGAGCTTCTCAGCGGTGAAGCCGGCGTGAGCGAGAAGCAGATGTTCGGCGGCCTGGCGTTCCTGATCAACGGCAACATGTCGGTGAGCGCCAGCGGCCAGGGTGGATTGCTGGTACGCGTCGATCCCGCCGAAAGCGACGAGCTCGCCGCCCAGCCCCACACCGCACCGCTTCAGATGCGCGGACGGTCCATGCAGGGGTGGCTGCGCGTGGCGCCGGAGGGACTGCGCACGCGGCGCGAGCTCGAAGCTTGGGCGAAACGCGGCGTCAGCTACGCGAGATCGCTGCCGGCCAAACGCGGCTAGCGGCGATCCGCGTCAGCCGGCGGAGCTACTCGCCGCTCTCGTACTTGAACGAGATCCCGAGGCGGACGCGATAGCTCACGATCCCGCCTTCCTGGATCGTGACGTCCTGCCGGAGCACCTCGGCGACGCGCAGGTCGCGCACCGACTTGGCCGCCGTCTCCACCGCGCTGCGGGCCGCGGCCTCCCAGGACTCGCTGCTGACCCCGATCACCTCGGTGACGCGGTAAACGCTCTCTGCCATGTCCGTCTCCCTCCATGCGTGTGGTTAGCGACGGCGTGAGCCTACACCGCCAACCACGCCGTGCCCACCCCTGCCCGGCACGGCGCGAAGACAAGGTCAGGACACCTACGCGGCGGCTGAAAGTACGGGCTCTCCGCGGACCGCGGCGAACAGCGGGGGCGAATACCAGGCCGGGCCAGAGCCGTCCAGAAACTCATCGAGGTCAGGCGTCTGCGGCCGCGCCCGACCGAGCGCGTAGAGCAGCACGGCCAGCGCGGCGCCGGTTATCGCCAGGCCGAGCGCGATCCACAGCGCGATCTCCGTCCCCGCGCGGACACTGCCGCCGACGGTCGCGGCGAGGTGGGCGAAGATCGGCGCGATCATGAACGCGGCAACCGCCCGCATCAGCTCGACGATCGCAAACACCCGCTGGAGGCTGCCCGACGGCAGCGAGAACCCCGCGACGAACAGCGCCGGCGCGACGGTGGCTCCGAGGCCGATCCCCGTCAGGCCCGACCCGATCAGCGTCAGCGTCTGCGTGGGCGGCACCTGGATGCGAAAGACGGCGATTCCGGCGGCCAGGAATCCCATGCCCACAAGCGGCAGATAGTGGATCGAGCGCTTGTTGAACACCACGCCCAGCAGCCACGCGGTCACGATCGCGCCGCCGAACTCGGGCACGTAGAGCAGCCCCAGATGCAGCGGCGAGTAGCGCGTCGCCAGCGTCGCCGCGGTCAGTTCCGTGGCCCCCACCGAGGCGGCGGCGGCAAACAGCGCGACGGCGATCCCGGCGACCGGCATGGTGCTGACCAGCATGCTGCGAATCGTCAGCAGCGGCCGCCTGGCGCGATACTGGTTGACGACCAGCAGGATGATCAGGATCAGCCCGCCCACCAGCGGCCCCAGCGTCAGCGGCTCCAGGAACCGGTGAGTCAGCAACTCCGAGGCGCCGTAGAAGGCCGCCACCGAGCCGGTGGCGGCGAGGCCGATCGCCACGGCGTCCCGCGGCGCGCTGCGGTCCATCGCCGGGACATCCTCGAAGGTGAGAAGCGTCAACAGCAGTGCCGCGATCCCGACGGCGGCGACGATCCAGAAGAGCGGGCGCCAGGCGTGGGCGCTGGCCTGGATCCCCCCGATCGCAGGCCCGAGGGCAACCGCGCCGAAGATGCAGACGTTCATGATGATCGCGGTCTCACGCAAGCGCTCCTTGCCGAAGCCAAGGGCCAGCGGCGGCACGGCCGCGATCAGCATCAGGCTGGTGGTGAGGCCCTGGAGCACGTGCCCGGCGATGAACATCCCGGCGTTCTGCGCCGCTGCGGTGAGGACCGAGCCGATCACCAGCAGCGTCGCGTACAGGACCAGCATCCGCCGCTGGGGCAGGAGCATGGCGAACTGCACCGCCAGGACGGTCCCCACCGCATACGCCGCGTTGCCCATGCCGGAGGCCAGGCTCATCGTCTGAAGGCTCATGTGAAGCTGACCGGCAATCAGCGGCGTGAGCGGCTGCAGCGCCGCCGACAGCGCCAGGTAGGGGACGAGCGCGCAGACCACCATCGCCGCGACCGCGGGGAAGCGACCGGCCAGCAGCCCGCGAGGCAGCAGCGCCTCGGTGCTGCTAGGCATTGGTGGCTTGGCGACCCAGCTCGCTAGCCAAGTAATGCAGCGCCCGGTGCTTGGCGCCGAGCCCGGTGAAGCGAACGAGCTCGCGGCCGTCGGTAAGCGCCACCGCCCACCCGTGGCTGATCGGCTTGAGGATCACTCCGAGTGAGTTCATACCCCGTCTTATAGCACAATCGGATATTAGTCTCCGTTTATAATGAGCGCGGATGAGCGCGACCGACCGGACGCCCCGCCGCAGGGACGCGCAGCGAAATCGGCAGGCCATCATGGCTGCCGCTCGAGATCTGTTCGCAGAATGCGCCGACGTGCCGATGTACGAGCTGGCGAAGCGAGCCGGTGTAGGGCAGGCGACGCTGTACCGGAACTTCCCGGACCGTCGCGACCTGGCGGCCGCCCTGCTGGCCGAGCAGATCGCCCGCACCGAGGCGCTCGCGACCGAGCACGCGGATGACCCGGACGCCTTCTTCGTGCTGTTGCGCCACGTGGTGGAGATGATGGCGCAGTGCCGCGCCCTCGGCGAGCTGACGCGAGAGAACGCGTGCTCCGGATCCGAGCTGGCGGTCTGCCGCGAGCGGCTGGCGGAGCTGCTGAAGCAGCCGCTGCGAGGCGCCAAGGCCGCCGGGACCGTGCCGTGCGCGGTGACCATCGAAGACGTGTTCCTGGTGCTGTCGATGATCCAGGGCGCGATCGACGCAGCGCACGGCCCGGCGGCCCGCAGCGCCGCGGCCAGCCGCGCCTTCAACCTGGCCATGGAGGGTCTTGCGTCCTAAACCGGACAACAGCGTCCGGTAGCCAGCAAGTGTTGAACCACGCGCCCTCACGGATCGGACCTCGCCTTGGCGCCGTGGCCGGCATGGTGGCGCTCGGCGCGGGAATCGGGCTGGCCCTCGCCCTCGCCCTCGCCGGAGGCGCAGGGAGGCCCGCGGCTCGCCTTCCGCGCGACGCCGTGCTGGTCGACGTCGCGCGCGGGCCGGCGGGGCCGGCGATCCGCCGGGGGTTCGTCGGGATCTCGCTCGAGTACACCTCGCTGCCGGCATATGCCGGATCGGATCCTCATGCGCTCGACCCGGCCTTCATTCGCCTGATCCGGGGTCTGGCACCGCATTCCTCGCCCGTCATCCGCGTCGGCGGCGACAGCACCGATTGGACGTGGTGGCCGGTCAGCGGGATCGTCAAGCCGCCTGGCGTCAGCTACACGCTCACGCCGCGCTGGATCGCCGTCGCCCGCGCCGCGGCGCGCGAGCTAAACGCGCGGCTGGTCCTGGGGATCAACCTCGAGGCCGACAGCCGGCGCGTGGCGGGTGTCGAAGCGCGCGCACTGCTCGGCGGCCTCGGCACCCGATCGGTGGGCGCCTTCGAGCTCGGCAACGAACCTGAGGCGTACGCGACGATCGGCTGGTACGCCAACGCGCACGGCGTCGGCGTGCCCGGGCGCCCGCCCGACTACGGCGTCCGGTCCTACATCGCCGACTACGCGGCGATCAGCCGCGCGCTGCCGGCGGGCGTCCCGCTGGCCGGCCCCGCGCTGGCCTCCGCCGACTGGCTCGGGCACGCCGGGCAGTTCCTCGCCGCCAACCCGCGGGTGCGGCTGCTGACCGTTCACTTCTACCCGCTGCGCCGGTGCGGCACCCCACCGGGCTCGCCTGCCTTTCCGACGCTCGCAAACCTGCTGGCGCCCGGCGCCGCGCGGCCTCCGGCCGGCCTCGCGGCCGGCGTGGCGGCGGCTCACGCGCGCGGCGTCGCGGTCCGGGTCGACGAGCTCAACAGCGTCTCCTGCAAGGGCAAGCCGGGCGTCAGCAACACCTTCGCCTCGGCGCTGTGGGCGCTCGAGGTGCTGTTTCGAATGGCCCAGGCCGGGGTCGACGGCGTCAACGTGCACACGCTGACCCATGTCTCCTACGAGCCGTTTGCCTTCTCGCGACGGGGCGGTCGCTGGCGGGCGAGCGTGAAGCCGCTCTACTACGGGCTCGTCATGTTTGGACGTGCCGCGCCCGCGGGTGCGCGGGTGCTATCGACCCAGCATCCTGCCCTCGACGGGCTCGAGACCTGGGCGACGCGGGGTCCCGGCAAGACGGTCCGCGTGCTGATCATCAACGAGTCCCCCGCCCGGCTGACGCTGGCCGTGCGTTCGCCCCAGGGCTCCGGCACCGCGTCGCTCGAGCGCCTGATCGCCCCCAGCCTCACCGCCACGTCGGGCGTGACGCTGGCCGGCCAGCGCTACGCCGCGAGCGGGCGGCTGACCGGCCGCCGCCGGACGCTCAGCCTGCAGCCGGTCCAGGGCCGCTACGTGGTAAGCCTGCCGAGCGCGGGCGCGGCGCTCCTGACGATCGTCGGCCACTGACGCCTCGCGGTTGAGGCTGCCCTGTGGGGGTAACAGGGGGACTATGAAGAAGCTGGTCGAGATCATCCTGTGCATCCTTCACCCCGTCGCGGTGGTGCTGATCTGGCTGGATCTCCTGCGACGCTCAGACCTCGGGCTGCTCGCCAAGGTGACCTGGGCGATCGCCGCGATCGTGCCGATCGTGCCCTTCATCTACGTGTTGACCGGCAACGACTTTCTCTAGCACCGGGCGGTGAAGCGCGGCAGGACGCCGGTGGGCCTCGGAGATGTGGTGGATGTACTCGGCGACCACGGCCGCCGAGATCAGCTGGGCGCTGGGGCGATGCGCCGCCCGGCGCCCGGGGCTGAGCACCCGGCGCGCCTGGGGCGCGTGTGAGCGGAGATGGATCTCGGTCATGCAGCTTCCTTCTCTAGGTCTATGTCTAGGTTGGTCGTCAGGTCGGGCGTCGCTGGCGCGAGCGGCCGGAGGCCGGCGCGAGCCCTGCGGGGGCGCAGCAGCACCGCGGCCAGAAGGATCCCGGCGGCGATCGTCGCCGCCCCGGTGAGAAACGCGAGGTGGTAGCCGCCGATCAGCGACGTGGCCAGGGTGTGGTGGCTCGACACGAGCGCCTTGGATCGGTTGGCGGCGATCGTGCTGAGCAGCGCCAGCCCGAGCGCGCCGCTCACCTGCTGGGAGACGTTGGTGATGCCGGAGCCGAGACCGGCGTCGGCCGCCGGCACGTCCGCCATCGCGATCGTCAGCAGCGGCATGAACGCGCTGCCGATGCCGAGTCCCATCACCAAGCCCGCGCAGAAGATCGTGGGGAAGTAGCTGGTGTGCGGCCCCACGGTGCTGAACAGCACCAGGCCCAGCGCGGCCGTGGCCATTCCGCTCATCAGCACGGTCCGCGGGCCAAGGCGCCTGACCATCGCGGCCGTGATTCCCTGCGAGAGGACGGCCACGGTGACGGTCCAGGGCAGGAACGCCGCCCCGGTCTGCAGGGCGCTGTAGTGGCGGATGTGCTCGAGGTAGAGCGCGCCCAGGAAGAACGTCGAGTACATCCCGGTGACCAGGAAGCCCCTGACCAGGCTGGCGTTGGTGAGCCCCGGCAGGCGGAGGATGCGCAGCGGCATGATCGGATTGGCGATTCGCGCCTCGAGCGCGAGGAACGCCGCCATCAGCATCACCGCCAGCCCTCCGAAACCGAGCACCTGGGTCGAGATCCAGCCGTGCGCGGTCGCCTGGACGATCGCGTAGATCGCGCTCATCAGCGAGACGGTGACGAGCAGCGAGCCGAGCCAATCCACGCCATGCTCGAGCCCGCGGCCCGGGTCGGAGCGGATCAGCAGCCGGGCGAGGACGAAGGTCGCGAGGCCGATCGGGAGGTTGACGAAGAACACCCAGTGCCAGCTCAGGGCCTGGGTCAGCACGCCGCCGGCCAGCAAGCCCAGCGAGCCCCCGGCCACTGACACGAACACGTAGGCGCTCATCGCGCGGGCACGCTCCCCGGCCTCGGGGAACTCGGTCACGATGATGGCCAGGATCACCGAGGCCTGGGCCGCGGCGCCGATCCCCTGCAGGAAGCGGGCGCCGATCAGAATTCCCTGGCTGGGCGCGACCCCGCACAGGAGCGAGGCGGCGGTGAAGACGGTGAGCCCGGTCAGAAACACCCGCCTGCGGCCGATCAGGTCGCCGAGACGGCCGGCGAGCAGCAGCAGGCTGCCGAAGGTCACCAGGAACGCGTTGATCACCCAGGTGAGGTTGGCCTGGCTGAAGCGGAGGTCGTGTTGGATGAAGGGGAGCGCGACGTTCACGATCGTCACGTCGAGGACGATCATCAGCTGCGCCATGCAGACGACGCCGAGCGAGATCCAGCGCCGGCGAGTCGGGGAGGGGGAGGCAACGAGGTTCATGCGGGTCCCAACTTGTCGAGGGGTGGCTTTCGGTTTCGGGGGGCTTGATTCGGGGGCTAAACTGGAGGACACCTCCGAAATAACTGGAGGCACCCTCCGGAACTATACGGAGGCAGCCTCCGGTTGTCAAGCGAACTGCCATGACCACCACCGATCCATCTGCTGAAGCCCTGCTCTCCCGCCCCATGCGTGCCGACGCCCGGCGCAACTACGAGAAGGTGCTGGCCGCCGCGCGTGAGGCGTTTGCCGAGGGGGGCGAGTCCACCTCGCTCGAGGAGATCGCCCGCCGGGCGGGGGTCGGGATCGGGACGCTGTACCGCCACTTCCCCAGCCGGCAGGCGCTGCTGGAGGCGGTCTACGTCAACGAGGTCGAGCAGGTCTGCCGCTCAGCCGACCAGCTCGACGGCTCCGATGCCTGGGCCGAGCTGAGCGCCTGGTTCGAGCGCCTGATCGGCTACCTCGCCACGAAGCGGGCGCTCACCAACGAGCTGCTCAACTACCTCGATCAGGACGCGCCGCTGTTCCAGGAATGCCGCGCGTCGCTGTTTGCCGCCGGTCAGCCCCTGCTCGAGCGGGCCCAGGCGGCGGGCGCGGTGCGTCCCGACGTGAGCTTCCCTGAGGTCATGCAGATGGTGATCGGGATCGCCAAGGTTCCCACCAGCGATCGCGCGCAGACCGACCGCGTGCTGCGGATCGCACTGGACGGGCTTCGCTACCGGCCGGCGCCGTAGCGGAACGGCCGCAATTGACCTAACTGTAGGTGAGGTTGGTGCGGAGGTTCGAGCCGGCTCCGCGACGACGGCCCCGCTACAGCGTGAGCGTGCGCAGGAAGCCGATCAGGCCGGGGAAGTAGTGGCCGGGGTCGTCGAACTGGGCGAGATGGCTCCCGTCGGGGCAGTGCAGGTATGTCCCCTGGGGGAGCTGGTCGGACATCCAGCGCATGTGCTCGGGATCCATCGTGTCGTGGGTGGCGCCGATCGTCAGCGTGGGGACGTCGACGTCCTTGAGCTCGCCTGAGCGGTCCCAGCTTTCCAAGCTGCCGCTGAGCCCCAGTTCGCTCGGTCCCTGCATCGGGACGTAGATCGCCGGGTTGATGTGTGCGATCCCCCGGCGAACTGGATCCGGCCACTCGTCGGCCGGGATCCGGCAGACGTGGAGCACGTAGTGGTGCTCGATCAGGAGCTCCTCGTAGCGCGGGTCCTCGGTTCGGCCCTCGGCCTCCAGGCGCTTGATCTCCGCCAGCACCTCCTGGTCCATGGCCGGCATCAGCACGTTGTGGGCGTACTCGTTGTAGAGGCGGGAGCTCGACATCATGTTCGAGATCACCAGGCCCTTGAGGTGCTGCTGGTGGTGAATCGCGTATTCCAGGGCGAGCAGGCCGCCCCAGGACTGGCCGAGGAGGACGAAGTTGCTGCGATCGAGGCCGAGCGCGGCTCTGACCTGCTCGACCTCGTCGACGAACCGCTCGAGCGTCCACAGCGACGGGTCGTCCGGCTGGTCGCTGCGGAACGAGCCGAGCTGGTCGTAGTAGTAGTACTCGATTCCCTCAGGCGGGAACCACAGGTCGAACGGCTCATACAGCTCGTCGGTGGCTCCGGGGCCACCGTGGAGCAGCAGCACCTTGAGGTCCGGATTGGTGCCCACTCGGCGCGTCCACACCCGGAACTCGCCGCTGGGCGTGTCGATCGCCACCATGCGCGATCCGCCGGCGACCACGTCGCGCCGATCCCAGCTCGAGGTATCGAAATACGACGCTGGGGGCTGTGGCATCGCTGCAGCCTACGGGTCGCGCGGGGCTCCCGGCGTCAGCTCACCTCGCGCAGCCGGCCGGTTTCGAGCTCGTAGACGAAGCCTCGAACCGAGTTCTTGTGCGGGATGAACGGCGAGGCCTGGATCCGCGCGATCGACTGGCGCACGTCGCCCTCGAGGTCGGTGAACGACTCCGCCGCCCACTCCGGCTTGATCCCGGTCTCCTGCTCGATCGCTTGGCGGAACTCGTCGTCGGTGAAGCTCAGCATCCCGCACCCGGTGTGGTGGATCAGGATGATCTCCTCGGTGCCCAGCAGCCGCTGCGAGATGGCCAGCGAGCGAATCGCATCGTCGGTGACGACGCCGCCGGCGTTGCGGATGACGTGGGCGTCGCCGTCCCCCAGCCCCAGCGCGCCGTACACGTTCAGCCGCGCGTCCATGCACGCGACGACCGCGACCTTCCGTGCGGGGGCGGCCGGCAGGTCGCTCTTGCCATGCGACGCGGCATGCGCCTCGTTGTTCGCCAG
>DAIQND010000075.1:0-10201 GCA_036788555.1 Solirubrobacteraceae bacterium
CACCAACACCCAACACACCATCCTCGAACTCCTACAGATCCAGCCCCCGTGGCCCACACAGGCAGACCATGCCGTCACGAACTGCGGAAAACGGGGCTAGCCGGGCTAGAGCGCCCGGGCCTGCCTGGCCGCCTGGAGGCGCACGCTGATGTCCGCGCACTCGGCACAGACTTCGGCCGGAACGATGCCCGCCCGCATCAGCAGCCCGAAGACCTTGCAGCCGAGGCAGTAGGCGAAGATCGACTCGAGGCCCGCCGCCACGATCAGCAGCCCGAGCAGGACATCGGCCGCGACGTGGTCGCCGGCGATCAGGCCGAAGGCGAGCGCGGCAGTCGACATCAGGGCGCCCATTCCCTGGGCGAAGCGCTTCGGCGGGCCGGCCACCGGCTTGCGCTCCCCCAGCCTTGGCGCGATTGCGTTCTGCGCCAGCCACCCGAGCGGGCTCAGCGTCGGCCCGGTCAGCACCCGGGCCCAGAAGCCATAGGCCAGCGGGACGAGGAGCCAGTAGACGCCGGTGGCGACCGTCACGGCCGCGATTAGCAGGACCATCGCTGCGACGACGCGCGCCGCCTTTTCGTTCACCGGGCTCGGAAAGGAGAAGATGCCGCTGCTCACGAAGCAAACCGTATGGCTCGACCGCCTTTCGAAAGTTATGCTCAGGTTATGTGCCGATCGGCGGCGCAGAGGGCCGTAACTTCCCAGCGGATCGCGCGTTTCACCCACGCATTCACAGGTAGGGGTCGCATGGGCGGCACCGATCGTCAACAGGAGGTAATCGATGCGGAAGGTCTTGCAGATGCGAAAAGTCGTGCTGCTGGCAGTTGCCGGCAGCCTGGCTCTCGCCGGCGTCGCATATGCAGCTACGGTCACACCCAAGTACATCCTCAACGGCAAAGTCACCCCGGCGAAGTCGGGAACCCGCACGCACGCGCTGCCGATCGCAGCGCAGTTCGGCTGGAAGGTCATGACCTCCCCGCCGAAGCGCCGACCCCCGGTCGTCGGGAGCTATCGCTTCGTCTTCCAGGGCATCGAGCAGAACGTGAAGTACTTCCCGGCCTGCAGTACCTCGACCCTCAACAGCACCGGGCCCAGCGGCTGCAGGAAGGGGTCGCAGATCGGGACCGGCAGCTTCACGGTCGCGGTCGGCCCTTCCAAGAACACCGCCATCGCCGGCACCTGCACGGCCGAGCTCTCGGTCTTCAACGGCGGCGGCAACGACATCATCCTCTACGTCTACACGAAGACCGGCGCGGCCAGGCAGTGCGTGCTCCCACCGCCGGGCGAGTTCGCGATCCCGGTCGGGCTGTATCACACGCACGGTACGCGTGACCTCGTGGAGCAGTTCGACGTGCCGTACGCGCTGCGGCATCCCGCCCCCGGGGTGGACGCTGCCATCCTGACATCGTCGATCACCATCGCCAAGCGCTCCGTCGTGATCAAGAGCCACGGCAAGAAGGTGGTCATCGGGCTGTTCGCCAGCGAGTATTGCCCGCCGAACCACCAGCGGGTGATCAAGGGATTGTTCGTTCCTGAGCACGGACCGAACATCGGCCTTTACTCGAACAAGCACGTAGCCTGCAGCTGAATCCATCCAGTCAGGCGACTGTCGACCGGGGCGGCCATGCGGCCGCCCCGGTTCTCTCGTAGGCTGCGCGCCCAGATGCGCAAGCTCCAGACCCGTCTCGAAGGCCCGGCGCTGATCGAACCCAGGGTGATCGGCGATGAGCGGGGGTTCTTCTGCGAGACCTACCGCCGCAGTCTGTTCGGCGAGCTGGGCATCCCTGAGGAGATGGTGCAGGACAACCACTCCCGCTCCCGGCGGGGCATCGTGCGGGGGATGCACTTTCAGATTGGTCAGGGGGCGGCCAAGCTGATCCGCTGTGCGCGCGGCGCGATCCTCGACGTGGTCGTCGACCTGCGCCGCGGCTCGCCGACCTACGCGCGTTGGGAAGCGTTCGAGCTCACCGACGAGAACATGCGGATCGTCTACTGCCCGATCGGCTTCGCCCACGGGTTCTGCACCCTCTCCGAGCAGGCCGACGTGATCTACAAGCAGAGCAACTACTACGCCGACGAGACCGAGCGCGGAATCAAATACGACGATCCCGACATCGGCATCGAGTGGCCGGCGGACCTCGAGCTGATCCCGTCCCAGCGCGACGCGAGCGCGCCGCTGCTGCGGGACATAGCCGACGAACTCCCCTTCGTCTACGGTAGCTGAGCTCGGGCGCGGCTCGCCGCTCGAAGGCAAGCCTTTTGCCTTCCGAAGCACGGGCTGTACCCTCAACATCAACAAATGGCCTACGTGGAGGAAGGGAGCGCATCGCGCCGCGTCGGCTTCGACGCCACGATGCTTGCCGGGGAATGGCGGAGGCTCCGCCGCGCCGCGACCGCGGTCGCGCTGTTCACGAGCCCGATGTTCTTCGTCGTCGTCTACGACCGGCTCCACCTGTCCCTCGGCCTGTCGATCCTGGCCACCGCCGGCGGAGTGATCGCCTTCCGCGGGCTGGTCGACGTGCTGGCGCGTCGCGTGCTCCCGTGGCCAAGCATGTATGGCGTCGCGCGCGAGGTCGCCGAGGAGGATGTGGTGGCCCGGCGGCGCACGTGGTTCTGGCGCTCGCTGTATCGCAAGGCGCTGTTCCTGGCCGTGCTGATCGCCGCGATCGGCGCCATCGTCGCGCTCGCGGGCCATCACACGTGGTGGGGCGGCGTCAGCTCGATCTTCACCTGGCTGGGCACCGTCGGCTCCACGCTCCCGAGCCTGGCCATCAGCATCCTGATCCTGCTGTTCGGCAACCTGCTGATCCTGTTCGGCCCGCTGCTGGCGGCGAACCTGCGGCAGGTGCGGGCCTACGAGCCCGGCGATGCCCGGTGGGGCGTCCAGATGGAGGACGTGCGCGGCCAGGCGGAGCCCAAGGAGGAGGTCGCGCGGGTGGTCCGCCTGTGGCAGTCCGGCGAGGAGTTCGAGAAGGCTGGCGGAAAACGCGAGCGCGGCCTGCTGTTCCTGGGCGCCCCCGGGACCGGCAAGACCATGCTGGCCAAGGCGATCGCCACCAACTTCAACTCGCCGTTCGTGACGATTCCCGGCTCGGGATTTGCCGCGACCTTCATCGGGATCGACGTGATCGTGGTGATGTACCTGATCCGCAAGGCCAAGAAGCTGGCGCGGAAGTGGGGCGGCCAGTGCATCGTGTTCATCGACGAGATCGACGCCGTCGGCAGCCGCCGCCAGAGCCTGTCCGGAGCCCCGCCCGGAATGGGCCTCGGCAGCACAAGCTTCGAGGACTACTGCTTCTTCGGGCCGTGGGGCGCCCTCACCCCCACCGGCGATTTGATCCTCGAGACCCGCGAATGGCGTGAGCGCCTGTTCGCCTCCCGCCAGGAGCGTCGCCCGTCGATGGTGCCGCCGCTCCTGGCGAAGCCCGCCGAGCTGGCGCAGCGCTACATCTTCCCCGGCATGTTCGGCGGCGGCGCGGGCGGCCTGGCGCTGAACCAGCTGCTCGTGCAGATGGACGGGATCGGCGAGGCCCCGTTCATGCGCCAGCAGTTCACCAAGCGCCTCAACGCGCTCCTCGACGCGGTCTACTTCGTCCCCCGCCGCATAGGCGCGGTGTCGCTGCGCCTGCCCCCGGCGCGGCCCTCCACCGAGCAGGTGTTCTTCATCGGCGCCACCAACGTCCCGATCGACCGTCTCGACCCGGCCCTGATCCGCCCGGGGCGGATGGGCCGCCACGTCTGGTTCCGCACGCCCACGCTCGAGGATCGCAAGGACATCTTCAACCTCTACCTGGCCAAGGTCTCCCACCAGCCGGATCTCGACACCGAGCGCCGGCGTGACGAGCTGGCACGGATCACCAACGGCTACTCACCGGCGATGATCGAGCAGGTCTGCTCGCTCGCCCTCACCTATTCGCACGCCGACGGGCGCCAGGAGTTCGGGTGGCCGGACATCGTCGAGGCGATGACGACGGTCGAGGCCGGGACGGCGGTGGCGATCGACTACGTACCCGAGGAGACGCGGGCGGTGGCGATTCACGAAGCGGGTCACGCCGTCAACGGCCACCTCTACATGAAGGACGTCCTCTCCACCCGGCTGTCGATCCGCAAGCGAGGCGAGTCACTCGGGCACCACCAGGCGATCCAGACCCAGGAGCGGTTCTCCTCCTGGCGCAGCGACGAGTTCGCCAAGCTGGTTTGGACGCTCGGGGCGATGGCCGCCGAGCACGTGTTCTACGGCGAGAACTCGACCGGCGTGGGCGGCGACGTGATGAGCGCGACGGCGCGCGCCGCGTGGATGGTCGGCTACTGCGCGATGGGGCCGAACCCGATCGAGTTGAACGGCCGCTTCGCCACCGCCGAGGACGAGAACGAGGCGCGTCAGAGACTCCACGGCCGGCTGGAGGACATCGGCGTGCAGATCATGCGCCGCGCCGGCGGGGGCGGGCCGTTTGCGGAGGATCCAATCGGCGGAACCCTCAACGATCGCGACAAGCGCAAGGCGGTGGCGGCGCTGCTCGGGCAGGCGTACGTGACCGCCTACGCCACGGTGGCGGCGAACCGGCCGCAGGTCGAGCGGATCGCCGAGGAGCTGATCCAGCGGCGGGAGATGCACGGCGATGAGGTTGTCGACCTGCTCGACAGCGTCGGGCTGGCGCGACCCGAGATCGACCTACTCGAGGAGCGGGCGTGGCCTCCGGTGTAGGGCGGGTCAGCGAGCAGGTTGCCGAGTCGCCGGTCGGAGCCGGTGGGCGCGAGCTGATCAGCCGTCCTGAGCCGGTTTACAACCGCCCAGTGCGGAACATCGGGCGCTTTCGCTGGGCCCTGGGGACGCTGATCGTGCTGGCTGCCGCGTCGCTGGTGGCGGCGGTCGTGCTTTCAGCTTCGGGGCGCCGCGTGCACGCGGCCAGTTCTGCGGCCGCATGGTCGTCATGGCTCCCGCCCGACCCGGGTCTCGCCGGCGCCCAGGACATCGCCAACTACGTGGCGCCCTATTACCGCGCGACCCCCGCGCAGCAGCTGGCCGTGGTGACGGTGGTGAATCTCAACAACCCGCTCTCCCCGGTGCAGGTGGTGCTGCCGTCCAGCACAACCGGAACCGAGGTTCCGCTGCCGGCCGGCAGCACCGTCGTCTACAACATGTGCGGCGAGGCAAGCTCAAACTGCTCGATCGGAGTGGGCACGCCGTCCCCCGCACGGCTGCTGCTGCTCAGGCGCGAGGCGCTCGAGCTCGCCCTCTACACGTTCAAATACATCGCCGGCTCGCAGGCGGTGGTGGCCCTGCTCCCGCCGGGCTACACCACCCAGGCGTGTACGGGACTCTGCGCCAGGTCGCATCAGAAGCCCGTGACCAAGCCCCTTGACATGGCCGTCGTGTTCGCCCGTAACGAGCTCGCGCCGTGGCTGTCCAAGCCGCTGCGCGCGACGCTGCCCGAGAGCCTGCCCCCGACCGTCTCACAGATGCCGAGCGCCCCGGAGGCCGAGCTGGTCAGCGTGATCACCGCCCACGGGATCTTCTCGGAGACGACCCAGCAGGCGCAGGACGGCAGCACCGTGATCACGCTCAACCCGCTCGCGCCGCAGTAGGCCGTCACTCCTCGTACGGGCGCTCCTGCAGCGTCCCGTACCTCCGCTCCGCCACCGCCTTCAGAAATGCCGCCCGCTGCGACGGGTCGAGGGTGCGCGGCGTCCCCACCGCCGCTGCGCGCCAGTAGAGCTCGCAGGCCCACTCCAGCAGCAACGCGCGGTCAACCGCGGCCTCCGGCTCCGGAGCATGCACGACCGCGCCGTGGTTGCTGAGCAGCGCCGCGCTGCGGTCGTGTAGCGCCTCGAGCGTTGCCGCGGCGAGCTCACGAGACCCGAAGGTCATGTAGGGCACCACCCGCACCGATCCGCCGAACTCGAGCATCTGGTAGTGGATCACCGGCAGCTCCTCGAGCACGCAGGACAGCGCGGTCGACATCGGAGCGTGGGTGTGGACCACGGCGCCGGCCGCACTGTGGCGGTAGATCGCGAGGTGAAGCTCGATCTCCGACGTCGCCTCGAACTCGCCATCCACATGCTCACCGTCCAGGTCGACCACCACCACCTGGCGCGGGGTCAGCCGCTCCAGCCGTGCACCGGTCGCGGTGACGGCAACCACGTCGCCGACCCGCGCGGACAGGTTGCCGGCGGTTCCGAGCACCAGCCCCCGCTCGGCCAGCCGCCGCCCGGTGGCCGCCAGACGCTCGCGAACCGGCGCGAGCTCGGCCGCCATTACTGGCGCGGTGAAACCGCCGCCTGGGCCGCCGCCACCCGCGCGATCGGCACGCGCGGCGGTGAGCACGACACGTAATCGAGGCCCGCCATGTCGAAGAAGCCGATCGACTCGGGATCGCCGCCGTGCTCGCCGCAGATGCCGAGCTTGAGGTCCGGACGCGCCTCCCGCCCGACCCACGCCCCGAGCCGCACGAGCCAGCCCACCCCGGGCTCGTCGATCGTCTCAAACGGCGAGCGGTCGACGATCTTCTCCGCGATATAGGTGGGCACGAACTTGGATTCTGCATCGTCGCGGGAGAGGCCGATCGCGGTCTGGGTCAGATCGTTGGTGCCAAACGAGAAGAAGTCGGCGTGCCGCGCGATCCGGTCGGCGACAAAGCACGCGCGGGGCAGCTCGATCATCGTCCCTACGGTGTAGTCCTTGCGCTCCGTCAGCCCGTGCTCGGAGCCGACCCGACACACCAGCTCGCGGAGAATCTCGAGCTCGTGCTCGTAGGCCACCAGCGGGATCATGATTTCCGGGTGTGGCGGCTCGGTCACGTCCTTCGCGGCGCGGAAGATGGCCTGGACCTGCATCTCGTAGATCTCCGGGTAGAGGATCCCCAGCCGGCAGCCGCGCGTGCCGAGCATCGGGTTGCCCTCATGGATCTCCTCCACGCGGGCGAGCAGCACCTCGAGCTCCTCGAGGTCGCCTTCATCCTCGATCCGAGCCCGCTCCACCCTGGCGCGCAGATCAGGCAGATCGGGGAGGAACTCGTGCAGCGGGGGGTCGAGCAGGCGGATCGTCACCGGCAGCCCGCGCATCGCCTCGAAGATTCCCTGGAAATCCCGCTGCTGGAGGGGAAGCAGCTCGCGCAGCGCGGCGCGCCGGCCCTCGCCACCCTGAGCCATGATCATCGCCCGCATCTTCGGCTGGCGGTCCTCGGCCATGAACATATGCTCGGTGCGGCACAGGCCGATGCCCTCCGCCCCGAGCTCGCGCGCTCGCGCCGCGTCCCGCGGGGTGTCGGCGTTGGCGCGCACGCCGAGGCGACGGATCTGATCCGCCCACCCGAGCACCCGCTCGAAGCGCTCGTCGATCTCCGGCTGGAGCAGCTTCGCCCCGTGCTCGACGACGACGCCGTCGCTGCCGTCGACCGCGATCAAATCGCCGCTGTGGAACACCCGGCCGTCGATCCGCAGCTCGGCGGCGTTCAGGTCGATCGTGACCGCCGCGCCGGTGACCGCCGGGACCCCCATGCCGCGCGCCACCAGCGCCGCGTGCGAGGCCTTGCCTCCCTCCGAGGTGAGGATGCCCTTGGCCACGTGGAACCCGGCTACGTCGTCGGCCTGCGTAAACGGTCGAACCAGGATCACGTCGGTCCCGCTGCCTGCCTGCTCCACCGCCTCCTGGGCCGAGAACACGATCGCGCCGGCCGCCGCCCCGGGAGACGCCGCGACGCCGTGCGCGAGCACCGTGTACCCCTCGCCGTGGTCGAATGTCGGGTGCAGGAGCGCGTCCAGTGAGGCCGCGTCGATCGTCTGAAGCGCCTCTTCACGAGTGAGCAGCCCCTCCTCCACCGCGTCGACGGCAAAGCGCACCGCCGCCTGCGCAGGGCGCTTGGCGTTGCGGGTCTGAAGCATGTACAGCTGTCCCTCCTCGACAGTGAACTCGACGTCCTGCATGTCCTTGTAGTGGGACTCGAGCGTGCGCAGCACGTCCATGAGTCGCGCGTGGACCTCGGGCATCAGCCGCTTCATCTCGCTCAGGTCGCGCGGCGTCCGCACGCCCGCGACCACGTCCTCGCCCTGGGCGTTGACCAGGAAGTCGCCGGACGGCTCGGGCGCGCCGGTCATCTCGTCACGGCTGAACGCCACCCCGGTGGCGGATGTCTCCCCCTTGTTGCCGAACACCATCTGCTGAACGTTGACCGCGGTCCCCCAGTCGTCGGGAATCCGGTTGATCCGCCGGTATTGGACCGCCCGCTCCCCCGTCCAGGAGTCGAACACCGCACGGATCGCCTGCGCGAGCTGGGTTTGCGGATCCTGCGGAAACTCGTAGAGCTCCTTGAAGCGCTCCACCAGTTCCTTGAGCGCCTCCGTCGGCAGCTCGGCATCGGTGGCGGCGTGGTGGCGCTCGCGCAGCTCGGTGATCACGTCCTCGAAGCGCTCCCCGGGCAGCTTGTGGACGACGTTGCCGAACATCTGGATCAGCCGCCGATAGGCGTCCCAGGCAAAGCGCTCGTTCTCGGTGGCTTTCGCCAACCCCGCCACAGCTTCGTCGTTCAGACCGAGGTTCAGGACCGTGTCGAGCATCCCCGGCATCGACTCTCGGGCGCCGCTGCGCACCGACACCAGCAGCGGGTCCGCGTCGTCGCCAAAGCGCTTTCCGGCCCGCCGCTCGAGGCGGCGCATCGCCTCCGCCACCTGCTGCTCGAGCTCGGCGGGCTCGTGGCCGGCACGCATGTATTCGACGCAGGCCTCGGTGGTGATCGTGAACCCGGCCGGGACCACGTCCTCGCCCAGCACCCGGGTCATCTCGGCGACGTTGGCACCCTTGCCGCCAAGCAGGTCCCGCATCTCCTTGGACCCCTCGCCGAAGTCGTAAACCCACTTGTGCCCAGACACGCGAGAAGCCTAACGACTCGCCACCGAATCGCCTTCCTATACTTTGTGAAGCATGGCGACCTTCTGGCGGCTGCTCGGCTTTCTGCGCCCTCACCGGGGTGGAGTCGCCTGGTCGTTCGTACTCGCCTCTGGTGCCATGGGCGCGACGGTGGCGATCCCGCTGCTGGTCGACCAGGCGATCAACTCGATCCCCGGCCACCACCGACATGCGCTGAGCGTCTGGGCGATCCTGATCGTCGCGGCGGGCGTCGGGCGGCTTGGGCTGAGCGCGGCGCGGCGGCTGGTGGCCGGACGCGTGTCGCTGGGGGTCGAGGTCGACCTGCGCAACCGCCTCTACGGGCAGTTCCAGCGCCTCGAGCTGGCGTTCTTCGACCGCCAGCAGACCGGGCAGCTGATGTCGCGCGCCACCGTCGACCTGCAATCGGTGCGCTTCTTCCTCGGCTACGGGCTGATCTTCATAGCCCAATCGCTGCTGTCGATCGTGCTTGCGGCAGCGGTGATGTTCGTGCTCCAGCCGGGGCTGGCGGCGCTGTCGCTGGCTCCGGTGCCGTTCGTGGTGCTGATCGCCCAGCGCTACGGCAAGCACTCGCGCCCGGCGTTGCAGGAGGCGCAGCAGCGGATCGCGGAGCTGACGGCGGAGGCCGAGGAGAACATCTCCGGGGTGCGGGTGGTGAAGGCGTTCGCGCAGGAGCCGCGGCAGCTCGCGCGCTTCCGGCATTCCGTGGGTCGGGTGTTCGACCAGCAGCTCCACGCCACGCGGATCCAGGCCCGCTACACGCCGATGATCAGCTTCCTGCCGAACCTGGGTCTCGCCGTGATCCTGCTGGTCGGCGGCCGGCAGGTGATCGACGGCACCCTGAGCATCGGCGCCTTCACCGCGTTCTACGCCTATCTGCTGATGCTGATCTCGCCGATGCGCACGCTCGGCTACATGCTGAGCGCCGCGCAGCGGGCAACCGCCTCGGGAGCGCGGATCTTTCAGATCCTCGACCGCGAGCCCGAGATGACCACGCCGAGGGATGCTCCCCCGCTTCCGGCCGGCAACGGGCACGTGTCGTTCACCGGCGTCGGCCTGACCTTTGCCGGCGCGCCCCATCCCGCCCTGCGCGACGTCGACCTGGAGATTGACGGCGGCGAGACCGTGGCGCTGGTCGGAGCGATGGGGTCCGGCAAGACCACGCTGGTTTCGCTCCTACCGCGGCTTTACGACGTGACCCGGGGCAGCGTCCGGATCGACGGCGCCGATGTGCGCGAGGTCGACCTCGCCGCTCTCCGCCACCAGATCGCCGTGGTCACCGATGACCCATTCCTGTTCTCCGCCTCGGTTCACGAGAACATC
>DAIQND010000076.1:0-3048 GCA_036788555.1 Solirubrobacteraceae bacterium
GCGCGCGGATCATGTCGGTGTACTGGGTGAGGGCGACGAGCGCCATCGCCTCCTTCGGGTCGAGCCCATGCTGCGAGATGATCTCGAGCGACTCGTGCAGGCCCTCGGCGATCGCCTTGCGCTCGGCGGCCACTCCCTCGCCCTGCAGCCGCATCGTCTCCCGCTCACCCTCGGCTTTCTTGACGGCGAGGGTCTTCTGGGCATCGCCCTGGGCCGCCGCGGCGACCTGGTTGCGCTGCGACGCGTTGATGTTGTTCATCGCGTCCTTGACCCGCTGGTCGGGCTCGATGTTGGTGATCAGCGCCTTGACGATCTCATAGCCATAGGTCGCCATCTGGGCGTGCAGGGTGTCCTGGATGTGCTTGGCGATCGTGTCAGCGTCGGCGTACGCCTCGTCGAGGTCCATGCTCGGGATGTGCGAGCGGACCACGTCGAAGGCGTAGGCCTGCATCTGCACCTCGGGGTCGTCGAGCTTGTAGAAGGCGTCCTGAACCTGCTGGTCGGAGGCGCCGACCTTGTACTGGACCGCGAGCTTGACCTGGACGAACACGTTGTCCTTGGTCTTTGTCTCGATCTGGGCGTTCAGCTGCTCGACCTGGAGGCTCATGCGACCCGCCACGCGCTCCACGAACGGGGTTTTGGTCTGCAGGCCCGGACTCCCGACTCGCACGAACTTGCCAAAGCGTTCGACGATCGCGCGTTCCTGCTGTTCGACGGTGAAAAAGAAGACAGGCATCTCGCCCCCTAACGGTTCATGCAGTGTTATTTCTGAGAGTACCTTCAGGACATGGCACCGGAGGAGAATCCGCTTGAACTCCTGGGCCGTGAGGCGGATGAGCGCCTGCTCGATGAGGAGCTCCCCGCGGGCGTGAGTCAACCGCCGGCCCCGCTCGCGGAGAGCGCGGCGCGCCGCCAGGTGGTCCGTTTCGGGGCCGCGATGACCGGCGTCACGCTGATCGGCGGCCTGGGGCTGGCTGTGGCCGGCGTGGTCGAGCTGGTCGCCGACGGGAGCGCCGCGTGGATCGTCCTGCTCGTGCTCGGTCTAGTTTTGGCCACGACCCACTGGGGCTGGGTACACGTCGCCGAGCTGAGCGGGAACGCGATCGAGGCGCGCCGGAACGCGTCACTCGAGCAGCGCCGGAGAGCCTGGCTGGCCGAGATCGAGCCGTACACGCGGTGGGAGGTGAGCACCAGCGCCGGCGAGGACGGATCGATCACCGTTCTCACCGTCCGGCACAGGCCGACCCCGAGCGGCCAGCACACGTTCACGTTCGTGCGCGAGGAGGTGGCACGAGAACTCCACGCGGCTGATGAGCCCGCCGCAGTGGTGGCCGAGCGTGCCGAACTGCTGCGCCGAAACGCGGCCGCCGACACGCGAGCAGCCCAGCAGGAGTTCGAGGCCGCTCGCGACGCTTACGAGCAGGCGCTCATGGCCCGTGATGATGAGCAGCAGCGGCGGCTCGCGCTCCGAGCGGCGTCCGAGGCGCTGTCGCAGCGGATCAACGCGAACCTCCGCGACCCGCCGCTGACCGAGTAGCGCCGGCCGCCGGCCTCAGCGCACCAGCGCCCGGGCGTACTCCAGCGGCTCGAACGGGCGCAGATCCTCGAGCTGCTCGCCGACCCCGATCAACTTGACCGGGATCCCGAGCTCGGAGGCGATCGCCAATGCGATCCCGCCCTTGGCGGTTCCGTCGAGCTTGGTCAGCACCAGCCCGTCGATCCCGATCGCCTCGGAGAACAGCTTGGCCTGACGCAGTCCGTTCTGGCCGGTCGTGGCGTCCACGGTCAGCAGCGTCTCGTGTGGCGCCTCCGGGATCTGCTTGGCGATCACCCGCCGGACCTTGCCGAGCTCGGCCATCAGGTCGTCCTGCGTGTGCAGGCGTCCGGCGGTGTCGATGATCACCACGTCGGCACCGTCCCGGCGGGCGGCGGCGATCGCGTCGTAGGCGACCGCTCCGGGATCGGCACCCGGCGCGCCCCTGACGAACCCGACGCCGGCGCGCTGCGCCCACAGCTCGAGCTGCTCGACGCCGGCGGCGCGAAACGTATCGCCGGCGGCCAGCACGACGGTCCGTCCGAGCTCCCGGCTCAGGTGCCAGGCGAGCTTCCCCGCGGTCGTGGTCTTGCCGGTGCCGTTGACCCCGGCTACCAGGATGATCGTCGGCTTTGGCCGCAGGTCGATCTTGTCATCGCCGGTCCGCGCGAGCTCGGCCAGCAGCTCGGTCAGCCGCGCCGACAGCGCCTCGCCGCCGGTGACCTCACCCTGTGTCGCCTCGCGCTCGAGCTCCTGCACCACCTTGGCGGTCGTGCGCGCGCCCACGTCGGCGTAGATCAGCGCTTCCTCGAGCCGCTCCCAGGTCTCCTCGTCGAGATCCTCGAACAGGGTCGCCTGGATTTCGCTTCTCAGCGCTTGACGCGTGCGGCGAAGGCTCTCGCGCAGCCGGTGAAAGCGACCCATCCGCGGTTCCCCGCCCGCCTCGGATTCGGGCGTCGCGGCACCCGGCGCCTCGCCGGAGGCGCCGTTCAGGATGAACAGGTCGGTCCAGTCGCGGGCCATCGGCCGCGCGACGTTAGCAGCGCCGCGCCCGCGGACAGGCGCACTCCCGCGTGCGGTCAGGCCGCCTCGGCCTCGGCCGGCGGCGAGAGCCGCTGCGAGATCACCTTCGAGATGCCGTCGGCGCCCATCGAGACGCCGTAGAGGAAGTCGGCTGCCTCCATCGTCCGGCGCTGGTGTGTAACCACGATGAACTGCGCCTGCCCCGAGTAGGCCCGCAACAGCGACAGGAAGCGGTCGATATTCAGGTCATCGAGCGCGGCCTCGACCTCGTCGAGGATGTAAAACGGGCAGGGCCGGGCGAGGAACACGGCAAACAGGAAAGCCAGCGCGGTCATTGACTTCTCACCTCCGGAGAGGAGGGTGAGTCGCTTCATCTCCTTGCCGGCCGGGTTGATCTCGATCTCCACCCCGTGGAGGTCCTCGTCCTGGCTCGAATCGGTCTCGATCGGCTCCCCCCCCCCCGCGGGGGGCGGCCCGCCCGCCCCCCCCCC
>DAIQND010000076.1:3058-10118 GCA_036788555.1 Solirubrobacteraceae bacterium
AGGACCCGGGCCGGTGAGGGCCCGTCCTTGACCAGCCGCAGCCGCCCCTTGCCGCCTGGGAACAGCTGGGCCGCCACCTTCTCGAAGTTCTGCGCGGCTGCCGCGAACGTCTGCTCGAACATCTCGCGGATCTGGCGGTCCGTGTCGGAGATCAGCTTCTCGAGCTCGCGCAAGGCGGTCTCGAGGTCCTCGCGCTGGCGCTCGAGCTCCTCGACGTGCTCGAGCGCCTCCGCGTACTCCTGCTGGGCCAGCGGGTTGACCGGACCCAGCTGCTCGCGGCGCCTGGATAAACGCTCGAGCCGACCGGTCAGCGTCTCGCGCTGCTCGGCGCCGAGCTCGTGCTCGGCCAGGGTCGCATCGAGCTCGAGCCGCGCCGCCAGCTCCTGGAGCTCCGCCTGCAGCTCGGCGCTGCGGTCCCGCGCCCGCAGGAACGCTACCTCCGATTCGGTGAGCGCCTGGGTCGAGTCGTGCATCCGGCCCTGGATCGCCGCCTCCTGCTGAGCACAGCTCCGCAGTTCGGCGGCCAGGTGCTCGCCGGCCTGACGATCCGCCGACAGCGCGGCCTCGAAGTCAGCCTGGCGGACGGCGATCGCCTCGGCCACCCGCCCCAGGGTCTCGATCAGCGAGCCGACCAGCGGAAGCAGCTGCTCGTCGATGCTGAGCGACCGCGTCAACCTCTCACCCTGCGCATCACGCGCGGCGCGCTCGCGCGCTACCCGGTCGATCGCCTCGCGCTCGGACGCCAGCTCCCGGGTGAGCTGGCGGCGCCGGTCCTCGGCGGGGCCCTCCTCGCCCGCCGCACGGCGCCGTTGGATCATGGCGGCGATTCGACGCTCCTGCTCGGCGGCCTCGTCGCGCTCACGCACGGTGCGCCGGTAGGCGGACACCGCGCGGTCACGGTCGGCCTCGGCGGCCTGGTGGCCCTCGGCCGCCCGCGCCAGCGCGGCCCGCGCATCCAGCTCCTGCTGCGCGGCGCGCTCGCTTGCCCGGACCAGCTGCTCGCGGCGGTTTCGCTCCGCGAGGACCCGCTCCTCCCCCAGCGCCGGCGCCTGACGCACCTCGCGCATGCGCGCCGACCACACCCGTCCCGCGCGGGTCACCGCGATGCCGCCGAAGGACGGCGGCAGCGTCTGCAGTGACTCGACTACCCAGACGTCGCCCAGTAGCACCCGAGCCAGCTCGACCCCCGGCCCCCGCACGTGGTCGGCCAGCGGCTCGGCCCCGGAAACCGGCGGAGCCGCGGAGCGGGCCGGGGCCTCGCCGGCCGCACTTCCCGCGATCAAGGCTCGCCCACCGTCCGCCCCGGCGCGGTCGAGCACCTGGGCGGCGGCGGCATGGTCGGCCACCACCGCGGCACGCAACCGCCCGTCCAGAGCCGCGGCCAGCGCCAGCTCGTATCCCGGATCCACCTCCAGCTGCTCGGCGAGGACCGGCGCGCCGCCCGGACGCCCGGCCTGACTGCGCAGAAACTGGTTGACCGCAGCCAGCTCCCCGCCGACCCCCGCGGCTTGACGGCGCGCCTGCTCGACGCCCCGCTCCGCCTCGCGCACCTCCTGGCCCGCGCGCTCGGCCGCGCGTTCGAGCTGATCGCGGTGGGCCGCCGCTTCCTGGACCGCAGCGCCACACGAGGCGAACGCTGCCTTGGCATCCGCGGCCTGCGCCTCGAGACCGGCCAGCTCCCGCGCCAGCCGCTGCTCTCGCTCGAGCTCGAGCTCGGCCAGCTCGGCCTCGAGCTGCGCGATCCTCGCCTGGCCCGCATCCTCGGCGCCCGCGCGCGGATCGGGAAGGTGCTCAAGCGCCTCCAGCTGCCGGCGCGACCGGCGGATGCGCTCCTCGATCGCCCGGGCCGCGGCGCGCACCGAATCGGTTCGGTAGGACACCCGCTCGAGGGCCGACTGGGCGGCAAAGCGGCGGCGCGAGAGCTCCTCGCGGTGGGCGCTGCGGCCGGCCAGCGCCTCTTCCGCCCTTTCGCGGCGGATGGCCACCGCCTCGAGCTCGCGCTCCAGCTGCTGCTGACGGCTGCGCGCCTGGCCGGCCCTGGCCTCGGCCTCGCCCAGCGCCCGACGGCTCACGCGGAGGTCGTCGCGGGCGAGCTCCCAGCGGATCTCCAGGCTCTGGCGCTCGAGCCGCGCGTGCAGCTCGGCCGCCTCGGCCTGCCTCTTCAGGGGCCGCAGGCGGGTCCGCGCCTCACGCTCGACGTCGAGCGCCCGGTCGAGATTGTCCTGGGTGCGCAGCAGCTTCAGCTGCGCGCGCCGGCGCCGTTTACGGTGCTTGCCGAGTCCCGCCGCCTCCTCGATCAGCAGCCGGCGCTCGCGCGGCTTTGAGGTCACGATCGATTCGACCCGTCCCTGGGAGATGACCGAGTGCATCTCCCTGCCGAGCCCGGTGTCGGAGAGGACCTCGATCACGTCCACCAGCCGGCAGCGGGCGCCGGCCAGCCGGTACTCGCCCTCGCCGGAGCGGTCGAGCCGCCGGAGGATCGACACCTCGGGAACTCCCAGGCCGAGGGTCCCCTCGCTGTCGTCGAGCACCAGTTCGACCTCCGCGGCGCCGCTGGCCTGACGCCCTGGGGCGCCCGCGAAGATCACGTCCTGCATCGACTGCCCGCGGACGGCCAGGGGAGACTGCTCGCCCAGCGCCCACAGCACCGCATCGGTGACGTTCGACTTACCCGAGCCGTTGGGTCCGACGATCACGCTGACGCCAGGACCGAACTCCAGCCGCGTGCGGTCGGGGAACGACTTGAAACCCTTGAGGACGATCGACTTCAGGTGCACCCGCGCCTCCCCCCGCTCGTCCGGCTCATGGCTCAAGCGCCTCCAGCGCGGCCTGCGCGGCCTCCTGCTCGGCGTCCTTCTTGCTGCGGCCGGTGCCGCGGCCGACCTCCACGCCCCCGATCATCGCCTTGATCTCAAACGTCCGGTCGTGCGGCGGCCCCTGCTCGCCGACCACGTCATAGGTGACGAGCGCGCCGCGACGGGCCAGGCGCTCCTGGAGCGCCGACTTGAAGTCGACCGGATGCTCCAACGCCTCGGCGATCTCCGGGGCGAACGCTTCGACCACCGCGTCGGAGGTTCGCTCATATCCGAAGGCGAGGAAGCAGGCGCCGATCACCGCCTCGATCACCGAGGCCAGCACCCGCTCGGTCCTGACCAGCGCCGAGGCGGTGGCGGCCGCCTCCGGAGGCGCCGCGCCCTGCAGCCGCTCGGGAATCCCCAATCGCTCGGCCACGGCCTTGCACGAACGACCCGACACCGCCTGCGCGCGGATCTTGGTCAGGCGGCCCGCTCCAAAGCGCTCGGCCTCCAGCCGCGGGTAGAGGTGGGCGGTCACCGCCAGCGCGAGCACGCTGTCGCCGAGAAACGCCAGGCGTTCGTAGGAGTCCGACCGGCGCTCGGTCCATGACGCGTGGGTGAACACCGGCGCCACCATGTCGTCGGGAAGCTGGTCCAGCAGGTCGCGGAGGTGCTCGCAGGCGACCTCCGTGTGTTGGGACGGTCGAATCAATCCGCTTCGGTGCCCTGCGTCGAGGCCGCCGAGGGGTGCGACTTGATGGCGTCGCTCGCGAGCACGAAGTCGACCGCCTGCCCGACGGTGAGGATCTTCGCCGCCTGCTCGTCGGACATCTTCACGCCGTAGGAATCCTCGAGTTCCTGCACGAGCGTGTAGAGGTCGAGCGAGTCTGCCTCCAGATCGTCGCGGAACCTGGTGGTCTCCGAGATCGCGCCGGGGTCGACCTCGAGCTCCTCGGCCAGATGGGACCGGATCAGCGACAGAACCTGCTCGCGAGTCATCGGCTGGACACCGTAGCCGGATCCTCGGACGGGGAGTCCGCCCCGCCGTCGCCAGGAACTTCCCCGGTCGGTTCTCCGGCGGCTCCGGGGGGTGCCGGCCGGAGCGCCCCGGCGTCGAGCAGCGCCTGCCGGGTGCGGCCGACCACGTCCTCCTGAACGCCGCGCGCAGCCACCTCGATCGCCCGGGCAAAGCCGCGACGGGAAAACCGTCCGTGCGCTACGACGCCGAGCTTGCGCAGCCCGAGCAGGTAGGCGCCCCCCTGGTCCTCGGGGTCGATCTCGGCGCGCAGCTTGCCCACCGAGCTCGACAGCAGCAGGCCCCCGAGCTTTCCGCGCCAGGAGCTCATCGCGGCCTGCCGGATCGCCCGCAGCGTGCGGTCCGAGACCCCCTCGATCAGCTTCAGCGCGATGTTGCCGGTAAAGCCGTCCATCACCACGACGTCGGCCACCCCCTCGGTCACCTGAGTCCCTTCGATGTTGCCGATGAAGTTGAACCCCTCGCCGGCGGCGGCCAGTTGCTCGTGGACGGTCACCAGCTCCGCCGTCCCCTTGCCGGGCTCCTCGCCGTTTGAGAGCAGCGCCACCCGGGGAGCCGGGCGCCCGAGCACTGCCTGACTGAACGCGGAGCCCATGTGGGCGAACTGGACCAGATGCTCGGGGCGGCAGCTCACGTTGGCGCCCACGTCGAGGAGCAGCACCGGCGAGCCGCCCGGAATCGGGATCGGCAGCGCGAGCGCCGGCCGGTAGATCCCGCGGTCGCGGCGGACGTTGAACAGAGCGGCGGCCAGTGCCGAGCCGGTCGATCCGCCGGAGACGAGCGCCTGGGCGCGTCCGTCGGCCACCGCGCGCGCCGCCTGGACAATCGACGCCTCGGGCGTGTTACGGACGGCGAAGGCGGGATCGGGCGCCTTGGCGATCGACACCGGCGCGTCGAGAAGCTCGACTCCCGCCGGCACCGATCCGATCTGCGCTGCGGGGCCGAACAGCAGGACGCCGATCCCGGCCGCGGCGGCGCGAGCCGCCCCGGCTGCCACCTCGCGGGGCCCCAGATCCGCCCCCCCTGCGTCCACGGCGACCGTGACCATTGGCCTTCAGGAGCTCAGACGGCCGAGTCTCCGTCCCCGGGCGACACGATCTCGCGCCCCTTGTAGTAGCCGCATACCGGGCACACGCGATGGGGCAGGCGCGGGCTGTGGCACTGCGGGCAGGCGTTGTAGCCCGGCGCCTGGACCTTGTGCTGGGCACGCCGCTTGGAGGTCCGGGCGTGCGACTGCTTCTGCTTGGGGACAGCCATGAGAAGAGCCTACTCGAAGCGCAGCTGCGAGAGCTTCGCCCAGCGGGGGTCCGGGGCGGAGTCGTGGGCGTGAGGGCGCCCGAGGGCGTTGAGGTTGGCGCCGCACTCCGCGCACAGGCCGGCGCAATCGGAGCGGCACAGCAGCTTGGCCGGGAGCGCCAGCGCCAGCGCGTCTCGCGCCCACGCGCGCAGATCGAGCTCCTCGTGGTCGATGTAGGGGCAGCTCAGCTCCTCGCCCCCACCGGGCTGGGAGACCTCGCGGGCGTCGATGGCAAAGGTGGGCTCGGCGGGCTCCAGACAGCGCATGCACGGCCCGGTGACTCGCGCTTGGAACCGCAGCCGCAGCGCGTAGCCCCGACCGGTCGTGCGCGAGACGTCAAGCCGTGCGCTGACCACATCTGGATCCACCGGATAGCGCTCGCCGCCCAGCGAGAACGGCTCGATCGCCACGTCGAGATCGAGGTGCCGCCCCTCGCCCGCGGTTAGACGCAGCCCGGCGAGGTCAAACGTGTCGCTGCGAAGCGCCATCCAGATCTGAGCTTAGCCGCGGCACGCGCCGGTTCCGGCCCCCGCGAGAGCCGCGGCGCACGCTCATTCGGCGGCGCGCAGCCGGCGCGCCACCAGCTGCTCGACGTCACCCGCCACGAGCGGCTCGACGTCGCCGCCCTCCCCCGGTTCGAGGTCGGCAGAGTCGACGCTGCGCGCGCTGATCGTCACCTGCGAGAGCTCCGGCAGCTCACGGCCGCTGGTGGCGGCGCCGTGGTCGGCAAACCTCCGCGCCGACGGGAGAACCCGGGCTTCGTAGGAGCCGACGGTGTCGTTGTAGGCACGGACCGCGCTGTTCAGCCGCGACCCCAGCGTGGCCAGCAGACTCGAGAGCTTGACGATCCGGCCGTGCAGTTCACGTCCCAGCTCGGACACCGCCTGGGCCGATTCGGCGACCCGTTCCTGCTGCCATCCGTAGGAGACCGCTCGCAGCAGGGCCAGGAGCGTGGTGGGGGTGACGATCAGCACCCGCTGCGCCATCGCGTCCTCGAGCAGCGCCGGGTCAGCCTCGAGCGCGGCGCCGTACAGGTGCTCGCCCGGCAGGAACATCACCACGAAGTCGGGGGCGGACTCCAGCTGGTCCCAGTAGGCCTTGTCGGCCAGCGCCCTGACGTGCTTTCGCAGCAGCCGGGCGTGCGCCTGCAGGTGCTGCTCACGCTCCTGCTCGTCACGCGCCTCGTAGGCGTCGAGCACGCCCTGCAGAGGCGCCTTGGCATCGACCACAACGTGCTTGCCGCCGGGCATGCTCACCACCACGTCGGGACGCAGCGCCGCGTCCTCTCCGCCCAGCGTCGACTGCTCTACGAAATCGCAGTAGCGGACCATGCCGGCAAGCTCGACGACGTTGCGCAGTTGCATCTGGCCCCACTGCCCGCGGGTGTTGGGCTTCCGCAGCGCGGTCACCAGCGCCCCGGTCTCCGTCCGCAGCTTCTCCCCCGTATCGGCCAGCGTGCGCAGCTGGGCCTCCAGCCGCCCGCGCGACTCGCGGCGTTCCTGGTCGAGCTTCAGCAGCTGCGCGTCAACCCTCGTCAGCTGATCCTTGAGCGGCGCGACCAGCTGCTCGACCGCCTGCTGACGTTTGTCCAGATCCCCCTTGGCCTCGACCTGCGCCGCCCTGAGCTGGGCGCGCGCCAGCTCGGTCAGCTGGACCATGCTCGACTGAAGCGCCTCCGCGCTGAGCGCCTTGAACGAGGCCGATAAGCGCTCCTGGGCGTCCCTCAGCGTCGCCAGCCGCTCCTCCCCCCGCGCCCGCTCGTGCGCGAGATCCGCCCGCGCGACGGCGAGCTCGCGCTCGAGGCCGCTCGCCCGCGCCGCCTCCGCACCGAGCGCGCGCAGGCGTGGCCGCATGAGCAGGAACATCGCCGCGGCGCCGATCAGCAGACCAGCCGGTAGCCAGATCGCGCTCATAACGCACCCAGGATTGCGC
>DAIQND010000077.1:0-5266 GCA_036788555.1 Solirubrobacteraceae bacterium
CCCGGCGACCACCCCGAGCACGGCCATCAGCACGAGCGTGTAGTCGTTCTGGATCGCGAGCCCATGGGGGGCTCCGGCGAAGAACGGCGCCGAGCCGTAGAACGCGCGGCTGATCGCCGTTGCGGTGACCGCCGCGAGCCCGGTGGCGAACAGCGCGTCGAGCGAGAACTCGCGCAGGACGATCTCAAATCCGAAGAACAGGCCGGTCAGCGGCGCGTTGAAGGTCGCGGCGATACCGCCGGCGGCGCCGCACGCGACGATGATCCGCAGCCGGTTCTCGGACATCCGCACCAACTGGCCGAGGGTCGAGGCCATCGCCGAGCCCACCTGGACGATCGGCCCCTCGCGCCCCACCGACCCCCCGGTGCCGATGCAGATCGCCGACGCGAGTGCCTTGACGATCGTCACGGGCGGGCGGATCCGCCCGCCGTTCTCGGCCACCGCCAGCATCACCTCGGGAACGCCGTGTCCGCGGGCCTCACGGGCGAAACGCTGAATCAGTGGGCCATAGAGCAGCGCCCCGAGGACCGGGACGAGCAGCACGAAGTAGATCCCCAGCCAGGGGAGGTGCAGGCTGGCGGCGTGGCCCTGCTGGCCAAAGGTCTCACGCCCGGTGGCCAGCCAGGTGAACGCGAAGATCAGCTCGCGGAACCCGGCCGCCGCCAGCCCGGCGGCGACGCCCACCAGCAGCGCCATCACGACCAGGCCGAGCCTGGACCCACTCAGCCACCGCGACACGCCCCGTAGCCGCACCGGACCGGGGATCACCGCCAGCGTCTCGGCGGCCACAGCCTGCCGGTCTCCGGATGGCTGGGGCGGGCGCTGTGAGCCGTTCGGCCGGCCCTCAGTCATCCCGATCCAGCGCCCAGCCCAGTGACCAGTCTTGCTCGGGGACCTCGCCGGCCGCCTCGGCAAACCCACGGAGCGCCGCCAGCGCCGCGCGGCGACCGGCCTGCGGCATGCGCTCGAGGATCGACGCGATCTCCGTGCGCCGGCGACGGCTGACCTCCTCGATCAACGTTCGCCCGAGCGCGGTCAGCGAGATCCGAACCGCGCGGCGGTCGCCGACCTCGCGGCGGCGCTGGACGAGACGCTTGCGCACCAGGCGATCGCACATCCGCGTGGCGGTGGAGCGGTCGACGCCGAGGATCGTGGCCAGGTCGGCGACTCGCTGCGGCCCACGCGCCGCGAGTTCGATCAGCACGCGGTACTGCGGAAGCGTCACCTCCTCGCCAACCCCCGCCAACGACCGGGCGGCAACGGCGACCAGCGCCCGGCTGGCCACGAGGACCGCGTCAACCAGCTCGTCGGTTCCGGCGCCTGGCGGGTGGGGGTGGCGACGGTGGGCTGTAGGGGTTATTGCCATATACGATGATTGCACTATACAATCATTACCCGCGCGGCGGCCCAGCCACGCGTGGCGGCAGCGGCCGAGCCGCCGCTCACGACGCTCAGGCGGGCGCGGGTGTGCTCAGCTTGCGCAGCTCGTGGCGGGCGATCGAGCGCTTGTGGACCTCGTCGGGCCCGTCGGCCAGGCGCAGCGTTCGCAGGTGCGCGTACATCGTGGCCAGGGGGAAGTCGTCGGAGACGCCGCCGCCGCCGTGGAGCTGAATCGCGCGGTCGATCACCTTCAGGGCCACGTTGGGGGCGGCGACCTTGATCGCGGAGATCTCCGTGCGCGCGCGCTTGTTGCCGACGGTGTCCATCAGCCAGGCCGCCTGGAGCGTCAGCAGGCGGGCCATGTCGATCTCGATCCGTGACTCCGCGATCCAGTCCTGGACATTGGCCCGCTCGGCGAGCGGCTGGCCGAAGGTGACCCGGGAGGCGGCGCGCGCGCACATCAGCTCGAGCGCGCGTTCCGCGGCGCCGATCGTGCGCATACAGTGATGAATCCGTCCCGGGCCGAGGCGGGCCTGGGCGATGAAGAAGCCGTCGCCCTCGCCCGCGATCAGGTTCGCCGCCGGGACGCGGGCGTCGTCGAACTGGATCTCGGCATGACCCTCCTGGTCGACGTAGCCGAACACCGGCAGGTTGCGGATGATGTTCACGCCTGGGGTGCCCGGCTCCACCAGGATCATCGACTGCTGGCGAAAGGCCGCCGCGCCGGGATCGGTCTTGCCCATCACGATCATGATCTTGCAGCGAGCGCGCATCGCCCCGGAGGCCCACCACTTGCGCCCGTTGAGCACGTAGTCCTCGCCATCACGCTCGATCCGCAGCTCGATGTTGGTGGCATCCGAGCTGGCGACGTCGGGCTCGGTCATCACGAACGCCGAGCGGATCTCGCCCTCCAGCAGCGGCACCAGCCAGCGCTCCTTCTGATCGGGCGAGCCAAACAGCGTGAGCACCTCCATGTTGCCGGTGTCCGGCGCGGCACAGTTGCAGGCCTCTGAGGCGATGTGGCTGCGGCCCATGATCTCCGCCAACGGGGCGTAATCGAGGTTGCTGAGCCCCGGCGCCAGATCGTGCGGGGCGGCGTGGGGTAGGAACAGGTTCCAGAGCCCTAGCTCCCGCGCGCGCTGCTTTAGCTCCTCCATCACCGGCGGGTGGAAGTGCGCCTGGCCGGATTCGCGAAGCTGCTCCTCGTACACCGGCTCGTTGGGGTAGACGTGCTCGTCCATGAACGCCAGCAGGCGCTCACGCAGCTCTTTGCAGCGGTCTGAGGGCTCAAAATCCATCGTCTTCTCCTTGGTCGCCGGCGCTCGGATCGTATTCGGAGCGGGCGGCGACTACTACGACGCGTTCCTGCCTCGCGGCTGCTCGACGATCCGGTGGTGGCGCTCGAGCAGTTGAACGCCGAGAGCGGAACCCGCCAGGTCGGAGACCGGCGCGCGGACACGATCCGAGGCGCAGGCTAGGCGCTCGGCAGCCGGGCGTCGAGCACGATCTCGACCGCGTCTCGCACCTTGAGCGCGCCCATGAACGCGCGATAGGGCTTGATCCCCCACTCGCTTTGGGTGACCACCAGGGTGCCGCCGACGCGGCCGTCGTCGCCGAGCTCGAGCTCGAACTCGGCCGGGCGCGTCGAACCCGCCATCGTCAACTCGCCCCGCACGCCCAGGCGGCCCTCTGAAGCCTCGACGTCACGTGAGCTGAACGAGATCGGCTGACCGCGCAGGATCTTCTCGTCGATGTTGGAGCGGATGTCCGTGCGGTCGGAGTCGGTGAGCGGCTTGACTCCCCGGTGGCCTTCCAGGACGTGCAGCGATCGCGGGTCGGCCTCGAACGAGACCGACTCCGGCGTGCCGTCCTCGCCCACCGTCACCCGGGCCTCCCACTGGCCGACGTCGATGATCAGGTCGTGGCCCACCTTCTGGGCCATTCCTTCGCGATACGTGTGGACCCGGCAGCTTCCGCTCTCGGGCCCAACCGTGTGTTCTCCCGGGCGCAGAGCCATGGCGCTAGCCGGCGACGAACTCCCGCAGGCGCTCCAGGTGCTCGTCCGGAGTGCTGAGATGACCTGCGCCGTTGGCGGCGATCACCGTCGCGTGCGGGACATGCGCGGCCAGCCACTCTCCGTGCCGAGCGGGGACCAGAACGTCATCAACGCCATAGCGGATCTGCACCGGAACCCGCAGTTCGCTGACCTCAAAGCCCCACGGCTTGACGAAGGCGAGATCGTCGTCGACCCACCCCCAGACCCCGTGCGCCACCGCCTCACGGAACGACTTGCGCATCCGCTCGCCCACCACCTCGTCTCCGAGGACCGCCACGTCCGCCTGCGAGAGCTCGAAATCCCGCAGCAATGCCGCGGCATCCTCGTCGAGCTTCTCGAGCGCGTCAGCGACCTCCTGCTCGAGCTTGGGCGCCAAGGTCTGCTCGCCCTCGAGCGCCCAGCCGAACTCCTTGACGTTCGCCGGATCCATCCCCTCGAAGTAGTCGAGGCCGCGCGCGGTGTAGGGGGCCGGGCTGACGTTCGCCTCGGCTCGGGTCACCCGCTCCGGGAGCCGGGCCGCGACCGCCAGCGCATGCGGGCCTCCGCCCGAGCCGCCGGTGACGGCGAAGCGATCAATCCCGAGCTCGTCGGCGATCGCCGCCACGTCGCCGACGCAGTCGACGACGCTGCGACCGGGTTGCCGGGATGACTCTCCGTATCCGGGTCGGTCATAGGTGACGACCCACAGCCCGGCTTCCCGGACCCGCGCCGGATCGGGGTGCTGCCCGCTGAAGCGCGAGCCTGGCGTTCCGTGGAGCACGAACACCGGCAGGCCCGCCGGGTCACCCGCCTGCTCATAGGCCAGAGTCCGCCCGTCGGCGGTCTGCACCGACGCCGTCTGTGCTTCTTCAACCTCCGCCACTGAAACGCAGCCTAGCGGCCGATGAGAAGATTGGCGCGGGATGGAGCTCGCCCAGCGCAACATCGTGATCACAGGTGCGGGGAGCGGCATCGGCCGCGCGATGGCTGAACGTTTCGCCGCCGAGGCGCCGCGGGCCCTGATGCTTGCCGACGTCAACGGCGAAGCGGTGCAGGAGCTCGCCGACTCACTGGGCGCGGTCGCCACCGCAGTGCGGGCGGACGTCGGGCGCGAGGAGGAGATCCTCCGCCTGGTCGATCGGGCGCGTGAGGTGGGCGGGCCGATCGATCTGTTCTGCTCAAACGCCGGAGTGCCCGGTCCCGGTGGCGGGCCGGAGGCGCCCGACGAAGAGTGGGACCGTGCGGGGCGGATCAACGTCATGGCGCACGTCTGGGCGGCCCGCGCGCTGCTGCCGGAGATGCTCGAGCGCCGCGATGGCTACCTGCTGAGCACCGCCTCGGCGGCGGGGATCCTGACCCAGGTGGGTGCGCTCGTCTACTCGGTGACCAAGCACGCGGCGGTGGCCGTCGCCGAGTGGCTGGCCATCACCTACGGCGACCGCGGCATCAAGGTCTCGTGCGTGTGCCCGCTCGGGGTGCGCACGCCGATGCTCGACGAGGCGCTCGAGGACACGGTGGGCGGCGCGGCGCTGCTCCAGGACGAGCTGCTCGAGCCCGCCGACGTGGCAGAGGCCGTGCTCGCCGGCGTCCGCGAGGAGCGGTTTCTGATCTTTCCCCACCCCCAGGTGGCCCAGTACATGGCCTTCAAGGCCGCCGACAACGAGCGTTGGCACGCGGCGATGCGCGGGATGGTGCGCAGGGCGCGAGAGGCCGGCGCCCGCTAATCAGCCGCCGCCGGCAGCGATCGATACAGCGCATCTCGCAGTGCCTTCTCTCGCGGATCGTCTCTGAGGTAAAAGCCCAGGCGGTTCATCACGTAGGCGAACGAGACGCCACGGTCGGGATCGGCGA
>DAIQND010000077.1:5276-9974 GCA_036788555.1 Solirubrobacteraceae bacterium
CCCGCCGGCGCCGGGGTGGCCGAAGGCGCGCTGGCTGGTGCCGAAGCGAAAGTCGCCAAGCGGGCGGACGAACCCGAGCGAGAAGGCGGTGTCCACCTTGAGCACCTCGTCGTGCCAGCCTTGCCCGGGCGCAGCGGGAAACCGCGTCAGCTGCTCGAGCGTCGCCGGAGCCAGGCTCAACTCGCCGGGCGCGCGGCAGAACGCGCTGTAGGCGCGCGCGATGTCACGAGCGGTCCCGATCGCGCCGCCCGCCGGGAATTCGACGCGCCGGTATTCGCTGCGGTCGAGGTCAGCCAGCCCCCGCATCCGCGGGTTGGCGAACGTGCGCGCGGAGATCGAGCGCGGGTTCAGGAACGCCGCCAGCATCCGCGGCGGCAGGTGGCGAAGCCGGGGGAGCGCCTGCATCGGCCCGACTCGCTCGATCCTGGCCAGCCGGGCCTTCGGCACGTCCTCCGGCAGCCCGAAATACACCGCCAGCCCGCCGAGCGGCGCCGCGATCTCCTCGGCGAAGAAGCGGCCGAGGCTGCGGCGCGCCGGATCCACCCTACGCACCAGCTCGCCCATGTACCAGCCGAGGCTGACGCCGTGGTAGCCGTGGCGAGTGCCCGGCACCCACATCGGCCGCTGGCGCGCGATCAGCTCGCTCAGCCGGTCGAGATCGCCCAGCACCTCGACGTCGAGCGGCGCCTCGATCACCGGCAACCCAGCCTCGTGTCCCAGCAGCTGGCGCACCGTCACCTGCTCCTTGCCCGCCTCCCCGAACTCCGGCCAGTACGCCGCCACCCGTTCGTCGTAGTCGAGCCACCCACGTGCGTTAGCCACCGCGAGCGTCATGGCCGCCAGGCCCTTCGAGGTGGAGTAGACGAGCACGAGCGTGTCCTGCGCCCACGGCGACCCGCCCCGTGCATCGCCCTCGCCGCCCCACAGGTCCACCGCCTTCTCGCCGTGCACGTAGGCGGCGCAGGCGGCGCCAAGCTCGCCCCGCTCGGCGAAGTTCCGCTCAAACTCCTCCCGCACGGGCTCGAACCCGGGCGCGACTGATCCATCGATCCTCTGGATCGGCGGAGCGTACTTTGCTCGTATGATCGGCCCGGATCAGATGCGCGCCGATTCAAACGGGGTCGGGATCGAGTACGAGGTGACCGGGGACGGCCAGCCGGTGATCCTGCTGCACGGGTTCCCGGACTCCGGGCGTCTGTGGCGAAACCAGGTCCCGGCGCTGGCGGCGTCGGGCTTTGAGGCGATCGTTCCCGATCTGCGCGGCTACGGCCGCTCGGACAAGCCGGGCGAGGTGGCGGACTACTCGATGCACCTGCTCGTCCAGGACGTCCTCGCCGTCCTCGACGACCTCGGCGCGCCGCGCGCCCACGTTGTCGGCCACGACTGGGGAGCGGCGGTGGCGTGGGCGCTCGCGGCGAATGCGCGCGACCGCGTGGATCACCTGGTGGCGCTGTCGGTCGGCCACCCGGCCGCCTTCCGCTCGGCCGGCTTTGCCCAGTACGCGCGCTCGTGGTACATGCTCCTGTTCCAGTTTCGCGGCGTCGCCGAGACGTTCCTGACGGCGGCCAATTGGGCCGGCTTTCGCCAGTGGGCGGGCCATCCCGACGCCGATGCCGTGGTGGCAGACCTGGAGGCAGACGGCTCGCTCACCCCCGGTCTCAACTACTACCGCGCCAACGTCCCGCCGGAGTCCTTTCTCCAGTCCGCGCTGGACCTGCCGCCGATCCAGGCGCCCACGATGGGGGTGTGGAGCTCGAAGGACATCGCGCTGACCGAGACGCAGATGCTCAACTCGGCGCAGTACGTCGAAGGCGGCTGGCGCTACGAGCGCCTCGAGGGCGTCGGGCACTGGATGCAGCTCGAGGCACCCGAGGAGGTCAACCGGCTGCTGGTGGACTTCCTGCCCGCCTGAGTCCGGTGAGGCGGTCGGGACAGGCCGCCCGGGCGCGGCCTGTCCCGTCACCTCCCCTCCTACTTCGAAGGCACCGAGACGTTCTCGGTGTAGATGTCCTGATCGTTGGCGGCCAGACCGTTGGCGTCGGTGGCGCCGCAGACCGCGGGTGTGCTGCTCACGCTGCTCGGGCAGTAGAACAGCTCCGGATTTCGCGTGTCTGTCCACAGCGGCCACGCCTTGGTGGAGGCGGCCAGCCCCGAGTAGTCGCCCATGAACAGGCCGGAGAACTCGGTCGGTGGCGGCATCGACGACGACGTGACCCGCTCGACGACGAAGTTCGCCAGGTCGCCCGACCCGGACAGGCTCATGTCCGAGTAGCCGGTGGTCTCGTCGGTGCCGTACTGGCGGTCGTAGTAGGAGACCGCGAGCTTGCCGTCCTTGGTGAACGCCATCCACTGCCAGAACTGGTCGGTTCCGGCCTGCCCTGGATCCTGGTTGACCGTCGGGAGAGCCCGCGGATCGATCGTGGTTCCGGTAAAGGTCGCACCACCGTCGTTCGAGACGCTGAGCAGGATCTTGTTGTTACACGCTCCGGGCGTCTTGACCCCGGTGTAGAGGTTGTTTCCGGTGGCCGGATTGAACCCGGCGGGGACACAACCGTTCGCCTCGTTCGAGTCCTTGTTGATGTAGGAGCCGAACGTCACCACCACCTGGTTGGGATTGGTGGGGTTGACCGCGCCGACCGGATAGTTGATCGCGCGGAAGATCGAGTTCGACGTAGCGCCCTTCTCCGGCACGCACGCACGTCCGAAGTCCTGCCCCTTCTGGTATGTGGCGCAGTCAGGCAGGTCGTAGTAGCTCGCGACCTTGACCGGGGGCAGGAAACTGTTGCCGCCGTCGGTCGACTCGGAGAGCAGGACCTGGTTCTCGTTGTCCTGAGGGCCCTTGGTCGGGTTGTTGTAGTTGTCGTAGACCACGTACAGGTTCCCGTTGGGCGCCACGAACGGCTGCGAGAACTGGTTCTCGTCGCAGTTGCCATTCGTGTTGGAGATCCCATACGCGTTGGGACAGAGCGTCGAGTTGACGCTCACCAGGTGCGGCGAGCTGAAGTGCTCGCCGTAGTCGGTGGAATAGGCCTCGAAAATGTAGGCCGACCCGTCGCTCCCGAAGTCCGTCCAGGTGACGTAGATGCGGTTGGCGAATGGGCTTGAGCCGTTGTTGTCGATCGTGCCCTGGGGCTTGTCGTTGAACGGCAGGCCCTGCACGTTGTCGGTCTCCACAACCGGGCGCCCCGGAAAGTTCCACGACGCACCGGAATTCTGGGTCGAGCGCCAGACGTATACCGCACTCCCCTGATCCGGATTGTTGCTTACGCCGATGCCGCGGTTGAACATAAGCGCGCCGAAGTAGGCGTTCCCGTAAGTGTCGTAGCCGATCACGAACGGGTCACCACACGACTGCCAGTACTGGCGGGTACCCGCCAAACGAATCACCGCGCGTGAACTCATACGGGATCGCGGTGTCGTTCCAGGTGCGGCCACCGTCGAGGCTGTAGGACGGGAAGCAACCCCCGTCCCCGATTCGGTAGTCGTTGGAGGCGGCAACCAGGTCATTGGTGTCGAACGGATCGACCGCAATGCTGGTCTCGTTCTGCGCCTGCGACCGACCCTGGAGATCCGGATCGCTCAGATTCAGGCAGTTCTGATTGACCTTGATGTTGGAACTCAGATTGACCGGGCAGTTGTCGCTCCCGCGCGGGAAGTAGTTGTTGGCCTTGAACTGATCATTCCCGCTATTTCTGGACAGGTCGTAGTCCAGCGACATGACGCCGTCCACCAGTCGTTGCTGGATTTCCGGCATTTTCGTCGGGTCGTAGGCCTTCGCCGCGTTGTGCCGCGCGAAGGCACCGGTGAGCAGAAGCCCACACGCCGCGCCGGCGATTGCCAGCACGAGCATGAGACTGAGGCGTCTCATGAGTTCCTCCCTCCTAAGGTTGTATGCACCCGCGATCCCCAGATACCTCGGGCAGATAGATGCAAAACGGGTTTTTGAGAACGCATTTCGTGGCACCATCAGGGCTATGAAGCAGGCCGCTCTCGTCCTGATCGCGATGGTTCTAGGCGGAGCTTCGGCTCTAGCGGCGACCCATCCGGTGCTTCATTTGGTGGGGCGCGTCCCGCTTGCGGTGCGAGGAGACGGGTTTCGCCCCGGTAAGCGGCTGAGCCTGACCTTCCGCGGGAGGCGCATCAGCGTGTACGCCACGCAGGGCGGGCGCTTCAGCGTTCGATTCCCGTCGGGCGACCGGTGCAGCTCGGGCCGCGTGGTTGCCACAGGACCGCGTGAGTACGCCGTCCTTTACATCCCGCCGATGATGTGCCCGGTGGCCCGCGGAGCGCAGCCGGGGTAGGGCCGTTCGCCCGCGCGCCGCTGAGCGGAACCTCTACCCTTCCCGCATCCCGATCGGCGCCGCCAGCACCTCGTCGGGGATGCCGAAGGCGTCGACCAGGTCGCCGGCGATGAACCGGACCTCGTTGCACAGCCGGTTGACCTCGCGGGTGATCGCCTTGCAGCGGGGGCCCGCCAGCCGGCCATGCTCCATGAAGAACGCCCGGTCGGTCTCGATCTCCGACAGCGCGTAGAGGGCGGCCAGCCGATCGAGCACGTCGCGCAGCCCCGCGTCCGAGCACCGGTCCACGGCGTCGCGGAAGGCCTCGAGCACGACCGTCGCCATGTGCGCCCGCGCGGCGGCCACCGCGTGATCCTGGACTGCCCGGAAGACCTCGAACGGATCATGGCCGTCTCCG
>DAIQND010000078.1:0-7591 GCA_036788555.1 Solirubrobacteraceae bacterium
ACCTTTCCAACCTCGAGCGGATCGGCCTGCTGCGGCGGGACCCGACCAAGCCACGGGCGATCGAGCTGCTCGACCGTGCGGCCGCCGGGGTTCGCGGGTTCGTGAATCCTGGGCTGCCGCTGGTCGGCCAGGTCGCGGCCGGCCAGCCGGTGCTGGCCGAGGAGAACATCGAGGACTATGTCCAGACACCCGCGTATGCCGGGGGGGACGAGGGCGAATATCTGCTGCGCATCCGCGGCGAGTCGATGCAGAAGATCGGGATCATGGACGGCGATTTGGTGGTCGTGCGTCCGCAGGACGTGGCCGAGGACGGTGAGGTCGTGGTTGCCCTGGTCGGTGATGAAGCGACCGTCAAGCGTTTCTACCTCGAGGGCGATCACGTGCGCCTGCAGCCGGAGAACGACGAGATGGAGCCGATCATCAGCCGTGACGTGCGGGTGCTGGGGAAGGTCGTGGGGCTGATGCGGAGCATCTCGTAGTGACGATGCTGGCCGTGGCACAGACGTCGTTTGAGGGCCTCTCGCGCGAGCCGACGCTGGACGACGTGCTCGACGGCGTCTGGCGTGGGCTGGCCGCGCATCGCACGGTCCAGTGCCCGGTGTGCCATGGCGAGATGACCCCCCAGTACGGGGCGCAGGCGCTTCCGGTGGGAGGTCGGTGCAGGAATTGTGGGGCGACCCTCAGGTAGCCAAGCTGCCGCTAAGCTCACGGCTGCAGGCTGAGCAGTCGCGGAGGTGAAGTGCCTTCGAGGAAAGTCCGGACATCACAGGGCAGGGTGGTCGGTAACGCCGACCCGGGGAAACCCGCGGGAAAGTGCCACAGAAAAGACACCGCCTAAGTCTGGGGCCGCTGCAGAGCCCCCGACCGGTAAGGGTGAAATGGTGCGGTAAGAGCGCACCGGCGTCGCGGTGACGCGGCGGCCAGGTAAACCCCACCCGATGCTAGGCCAAGCAGGACCGCTCGTAGGTGGCCCGCCAAGGTCCGGGTAGGCCGCAAAGATGGATGGCTGCTCTCGACAGAATCCGGCTTATAGGCCTGCTACGGAAAGGCCCCGCTCACTCGGGCGGGGCTTTTCTACGGGTGATCCGCCCCCCGGCGCTCTGTTTCTGCGGGTGATCCGCCCCTCGGCGGCTCTATATGGCGCGGGCGCGTAGGCTCAGCCCTGACCTTGCCATCGGCGATCCATCACCCGATCTTCGCGCGCTTCTTCGACCGCCTCAGCCGGTCGATCGAGAAGGAGGTGGGGTCCTACCGCGACGAGCTGCTGGCCGGGCTGAGCGGGAAGGTGCTCGAGATCGGCGCCGGCAACGGGATCAACTTCGGCCACTATCCGGGCGGGGTTGAGCAGGTGGTGGCGATCGAGCCCGAGCCGTATCTATTGCGTAAGGCCCGCCGCGCCGCCGGGGCGGCAGCGGTTCCGGTGAGCGTGGAAGCCGGGGTTGCCCAACAGCTTGCGTTCCCCGACGCGAGCTTCGACGCCGCGGTCGCGTCGCTCGTCCTGTGCAGCGTTCCCGATCAGGCGGCCGCGCTGGCTGAGCTGCGCCGGGTGCTGCGGCCGGGCGGGCAGCTGCGATTCTTCGAGCACGTGCGCGCGCCGGCGGGCGCCAAGGCGCGCGCGCAGGCGTTCGCCGACCGCAGCGGGATCTGGCCGCTGATCGGAGGCGGGTGTCACTGCGCTCGTGACACCGCGGCCGCGGTCGAGGCGGCTGGGTTTCGGATCGATGCGGTCCGCCGGCTGGCGGTGGGGGCCGGCTGGGCGCTGACTAACCCGCACGTGCTGGGTCGTGCCGTGCGCCGGCCGCCGCCTGAAGCGACGGCCCCTCCAGGCGGTGCATGACCCAATCGTCGAGCCGGCGGGCCCCGAGCTTTCCGTAGAACTTCAGCGCCGGCTCGTTCCAGTGCAGCGCCGTCCACTCCAGGCGGGTGCAGCCGCGCGCCACCGCGATCGCGGCCACCTCGGCGATCAGCGCCTGCCCGACGCCGCCCCGACGGTGCTCGGGGGGAACGTAGATGTCCTCAAGCCACAGCCCCGGGCGGCATTCCCACGTGGAGAACGTCGTGTAGTAGAGCGCGAAGCCGACGGGGCGCCCGTCGAGCTCGGCGATCAGCGCCTCGGCGGTCGGCTCCTCGCCGAATAGCGCGTTGGCCAGCAGCTCCGGCGTGCCGGTGACCTGCTCAGGGGCGCGCTCGTATTCGGCCAGCTGCACGATCAGCGAGAAGATCAGATCGACGTCAGCGGGTCCGGCGGCCCGGATACGAGGCGCGGAGCTCACGGCTTCGGCGAAGATAGCGTGCGGCGCGCCGGCAATTCCGGGAAGATGGATGAGGCAATGTCGCCGTTACTCCCAGGTCCGCTCGCTCGCCCGGTCGGCCGCCTGACCGCCGCGGCTCAGAACGCGCTCGAGGTCGCCCGGGTCGGCGGGCTGCCCACCGACGAGGGCTCCTCGCCGTACGAGGTCGCGGCCGAGTATCCGGTCTACAAGCTGCGCCACTACTTCGCCGACGCCCGCTCGCAGGGACCGGCGATCGTCCTGGTACCGCCGTTGATGCTGGCGGCCGAGATCTACGATGTCGCCCCCCACACCAGCGGGGTGGGCATCCTCCACGAGCACCGAATCGATCCCTGGGTGGTCGACTTCGGCGCCCCGGAGCGTGAGGAGGGCGGGCTCGAGCGCACGCTTGCCGACCACGTGATCGCCGTCTCGGAGGCGGTCGACCTGGTCCGCGAGGCGACGGGACGGGACGTCCACCTGGCCGGCTATTCGCAGGGCGGGATGTTCTGCTATCAGACTGCCGCCCTGCGACGGGGAGCGGGCATCGGCTCGGTGATCACCTTCGGGAGCCCGGTGGATACACGGCACGGCATGCCCTTCGGGCTGCCCGAGCAGTTCGCCGCCGAGCTGGCCGAGCTTCTGGCCGACACCTTCCGGGGCTGGTCGATTCCCGCCTGGTTCAGCCGGCTCGGCTTCCGGATGCTCGACCCGGTGAAGTCGGTCCGCAACGACCTCGAGTTCATCCTCCATCTGCACGATCGCGAAGCCCTGCTGGCGCGCGAGCGCCAGCGTCGGTTTCTCGAGGGCGAGGGGTGGGTCGCCTGGCCCGGTCCTGCGTTGGCCGACTTCCTGCGCCAGTTCGTGGCCCACAACCGGCTCCTCGAGGGGGGTTTCGTGATCGAACACCGGCTGGTCACGCTCGCCGACATCGACTGCCCGATCCTTTCGGTGGTCGGAACCGTCGACCAGATCGCGCCCGCCGCGGGGGTGCGGGCGATCGCCCAGGCCGCGCCCCAGGCCGACGTCTACGAGCTGACGATGAACGCCGGCCACTTCGGGCTGGTCGTCGGCTCGGCGGCCGCTGCGCACAGCTGGCCGAGCGTGGCGGGATGGGCGCACTGGCGGGAGGGCGAGGGGGAGCGCCCGGAGGAGATCCGCAAGCCGACGCCGGAGTCCTCGCTCGAGCTGGCCGAGCAGGTCCGAAGTCGCGTCGGCTACGGGCTCGAACTGGCCACCGACGTGGGCATCGGCATCGTCCGCTCGGTGGCGGGAACGACTAGGCGCGCGACCCGCAGCGCGCTCGAGCTAACGCGCGAGGCGGCCGGGCAGCTGCCCAGGCTGGCGCGCATGGAGCAGATCCAGCCCGGCACCCGGATCTCGCTCGGGCTGCTGGTCGAGGAGCGCCGGCGGCGGGCTCCGGATGACGTGTTCTTCCTGTTCGAGGACCGGGCGTACACGGCCAAGGACTTCAACGAGCGGATCGACAACGTGGTTCGCGGGCTGATCGAGATCGGCGTCCGCCAGGGCGGGCACGTCGGTGTGCTGATGGGGGCGCGCCCGAGCGCGGTGACGCTGATGATGGCGATCAGCCGGGTTGGGGCGGTCGCCGTGCTGATGCGCCCCGACGGCGACGTCGCACGGGAGGCAGAGCTCGGCCAGCTCGAGCGGATCGTCGCGGACCCCGAGCGCGCGCGACTGGCCGCCGGTGTGGGCGCGGCCGAGACCTACGTGCTGGGCGGCGGCGGCGGCGCCCGGTCACTCGGGCCGCTGGTCACCGACATGGAGCAGATCGACCCCGGCCGGGTACGGCTGCCGCGGTGGGACCGCCCCCACCCGGGCAAGGGCCGCGACATAGGGTTCATCGTGTTCACCGGCGAGGGCAAGAACACGCGGATGAGCCGGATCACCAACCGCCGCTGGGCGCTCTCAGCCTTCGGCACCGCCTCGTCGGCTGCGCTGTCGCCGGCCGACACGATCTACAGCGTTACGGCGCCCTACCACCCCTCGGGCGTGATGACGAGCATCGGCGGGGCGATCGCCGGCGGCGCGCGGCTGGCCATGGCGCGCAGCTTCGACCCCTCGACGTTCTGGGAGGAGGTGCGGCGCTACGGCGTCACCGTCGCCTCCTACACCTGGACGATGCTCCACGACCTGGTGGAGGCGCCGCGCCAGCCGGGCGAGCGCCATCATCCCGTGCGGTTGTTCATCGGCTCGGGGATGCCGGTAAACCTGTGGCGGCGCGTCGAGGACCGGTTCGCTCCGGCCCGGGTGCTCGAGTTCTACGCCTCCACCGAAGCGGGCGCGATCCTCGGCAACGTGCGGGATGCCAAGCTGGGCGCGATGGGGCGGCCGCTGCCCGGGAGCGCCGAGGTCCGGATCGCCGAATATGACCTGAACGCCGGCGGGCTCGTGGTCGCCCGCGGTGGCTTCGCCCGCGAATGCGCCACCGATCAGGTGGGAATGCTGATGGCGCGGGTGGGCCCAAGCGAGCCCCTCAGCGTCGTCGCGCTGCGCGGCGTGTTCGCGCGCGAGGACTGGTGGGTGGCCACGGGGGATTTGTTCCGGCGTGACGGCGACGGCGACTACTGGCGGGTGGACGGGGCGCGGGACGTGATCCGGACGCGGCGGGGGCCCGGGTTTACGACGCCGATCCGGGACGCGCTCGGGATGCTGGGCGCGGTCGACCTCGCGGTGGCCTACGGCGTGCTCCCGCCGGGTGGAGAGCACGAGGTCGCGGCGGCGGCGGTCACGTTGCGCCGCGGGCACGAGCTGAGTGCCCGCGACATATCACGCGCACTCAGCCGCCTGCCGGCGGAGCAGCGTCCGCAGATCGTCCGGGTGGTGGACCGGATCCCCGTCACCACCTGGTATCGGCCGCTCACCGGTCCGCTGCGCGAGGAGGGGATCCCGCAGGCGGACGGCGCCGGGCAGGCGTGGTACCTCGACGCCTCCGGTGAGCGTTACCGGCCGCTGACGAGCGCCGCCCGCAGGCGGCTGGTGGGGCCCGGCGGCGGGGTCTCGGGGAATGGTCGGAGGGCCAGGCGGCCGGCGGCTGGCGGCCGGCGCGGCGGTGCGGCTAACCCGGCAGCGTCTCGCCCGAGTAGAGCTTGATCACCTTGACCGTCCCCGCCGGGGCGGCGTTGATGCACAGCTCGCACAGCACGCACTCGTCGAGGTTCTCCCTGACGATCTCAAGGGTCCCGTCGCGGTGCCGGGAGAAGATGTCGACCGGGCAGACCTCGGTCAGCTTCGCGGCCAGCGCGGGGTCGCGCGCGACCGCCTGATCGACCTCGATGTCGATGAACACACCGTCGCGCGTCTGGCCGGCGTCGGTGATCCCGCCGCTCATACCCGCGCCCCGAGCTTGTCCTTTACGATCCCCGGGATCTCCGAGATCTCCTCGGCGACCACGATCCCGGCTTCCGCCAGACGGGCGATCTTCTCGCTCGCCGTGTCCTCCTTGCCCTCGACGATCGTGCCGGCGTGGCCGAAGCTCATGCCCGGCATCTCGTCCATGAACCGGCCGGCCATGAACGCGACGATCGGCAGCCGGGAGTTGTTCTCGGTCACCCATCGCGCCAGCTCGGCTTCCATACGCCCGCCGGGCTCGGTGTAGATGACGATCCCCTGCGTCTGGGGGTCCTCCTCGAACAGCGGCATCAGCTCGGCGTAGCTCGAGCCGATGATCGCGTCGCCGCCGATCGAGACGGCGGTCGACTGGCCGAGGCCGGCGGCGGTCAGCGTGGATGACATCTCGGTGGTCATCCCGCCGCTGCGGGAGATCACCCCGACGGGACCGGGGGTGTAGGACTTCGCGGCATCCTTGGCGGGGCCGCCGATCCCGCCCATCTTGATCACATCAGGGACGATGATCCCGAGGCAGTTCGGCCCGATGATCCGCGCGCCGCGCTCGCTGGCCAGCTCCACCATCTCGGCGACGTCACGCCGGGGGATCCGCTCGGTGACGATCACCACGAGCTTGACGTCGCTCTCGAGCGCCTCGAACACCGCGTCCTTGGTGAAGACGGGGGGGACGGTGACGACGCTGCCGTCGATCGGCGCCCCGTGGTGCTCGACCGCCTGGGCGACGGTGTCGAACACCGGCACGCCGTGGACGTCACGACCCAGCCGTCCGGGGGTTACCCCGCCCACGATCTTCGCGCCCTTGCCGTACTCCAGGCACTCCTTGGTGAGGTTCACCGCCTCGCGGCCGGTGATGCCCTGGACGATGAACGTGGTCGTCTCATCGATCAGGATCGACATCAGGCGGCCGTCCCCTGGATCTTCTCCACCGCGCGGCGCGCCGCCTCGTGCAGCGACACGCTGCGGTCGGCGTACTCGACGCCGTATCGCTCGAGGAGCTTGAAACCTTCCTCCTCCCAGGCTCCCGGAATCCGGAAGATCGCGATCTTCTCCGCGGGGTCATAGCCGAGCTCGAGGCAGGCCTTGATCACCCCGCGGGCGACGATGTCGACCCGGGTGTTGGAGACGATCGACATCATCACCGCGATCTTGTCGACGCCCGGCTTCTGGAGCACGAGCTTGGCCAGCCCCTTGGCCTTGCGCACCGACGGGTTGCCGCCGATCTCGCAGTAGTTGGCCGGGTCTCCGCCGTGGCCGCGGACGGCGTCGAACAGGGTCAGCGATCCTCCGCCGGCACCGATCACCAGCCCCAGGTTGCCGTCGAACTCGGTGACGTTGCCCGCCACCCCGCGGTGATCCTGAGCGTCCACCTGCTCGCCGGCGAGCTCGAACGGCGTCGGCTCGCGTGCCTGCCGCGTCTCCTCGTCACCCACCCCGAGCTCATGCAGCAGCGCGCGCTGCCGCGGCCGGGCCTCGTTCTCCATGTCCATGTGCGCGTCAAGCGCGGCGACCGACCCATCCTCCAGCTCGCCCAACGGGTTGATCTCGGCCAGCGTCATGTCGTACTGGAGGAACAGGCGCGCCAGCCGGGCCAGGACGGGGGTCAGGCGCGTGAGCGCCGAGCCGGTGACGCCGAGCGAGGCGATCAGCTGCTTGGCCTGCCAGTCGGAGAACGGCCGCAGCGTCGAGAAGTGGGCGCGGGCGACATGGTCGGGGTGCTCCTCGGCCACCTGCTCGATGTCGATCCCGCCCATGTCCGAGAACAGCATCACGGGCCGCTTGCGGATCCCGTCCCATACGACACCGGCGTAGTACTCGTGCTTGACCGCGGCCCGCGAGTCGACGAGCACGCCCCGCGGCATGTGCCCGCCGATGCTCAGATCAAGGACGTGGCGGGCGTGGCCCTCGGCCTCCTCGGGGCTGTCGGCGAACTGGACGCCGCCCGCCTTCATCCG
>DAIQND010000078.1:7656-9966 GCA_036788555.1 Solirubrobacteraceae bacterium
GGCCTCTTCGGTCGTCTTGGCGAACCCGTGCTTGGTGACCGGGATCCCCGCCTTGGCGACGATTGCGCGCGACTCGTACTCGAAGAACCGCATGGAGGCGCGGGAGCGTAGCGGAGCCGATTTGCCCGGGTCGTCAGAGCCGTGCCTCCGGCCCGGCGGCCCTGGTGGCGGGCTGACCCGGCGACATCGTCTAATGGGCGGTGGGAGGGCCCGGGGGCTGCGGTGGGGGTGGCTGCGGTGGGAGGACTCGGTGGCAGCCGGCTACGGTCTGATCGCGGGCTCGAACCCATAGGCCTCGGCCAGCTCCGGGTCCTTGTGGGCCAGCATCTCCGCCAGCGAGACCATCACCTTGCACTGCTTCCAGGTGGCGTCGTCCTGCATCTTGCCGTCGATCATGTGGACCCCGCGCCCGTCGGGGATCGCCTCGAGCACCTTCCTGGCGAACGCCACCTCGTCCGGATCGGGGCTGAAGACGCGCTTGGCGATCTCGATCTGCGCCGGGTGCAGCGACCACGCGCCGACGCATCCGAGCAGGAACGCGGCACGGAACTGCGTCTCGCAGCCCTCGACGTCCCGGATGTCGCCGTAGGGGCCGTAGAACGGGAGGATCCCGGCGGAGGTGCAGGCGTCCACCATCCGGGCGATCGAGTAGTGCCAGGGGTCCTGCTGGGCGGTTCGCCGCGGCCGCTCCGGATCGTGTGGGTCGGGGTCCTCGATCACCCGGTAGCCCGGATGCCCGCCGCCCACGCGCGTCGTCTTCATCCGGCGGGACGCCGCGAGGTCGGCCGGTCCGAAGCTCATTCCCTGCATCCTCGGGCTGGCGGTGGCGATCTCCTCGAGGTTGACCACGCCGAGCCCGGTCTCGAGGATCGCGTGGATCAGCAGCGGGTGATCCAGGCCGGCCTTGGCCTCGAGCTGGGCCAGCAGCCGGTCGACGTAGTGGATGTCCCAGGGGCCCTCGACCTTGGGGATCATGATCACCTCGAGCCTGTCGCCGATCTCGGCCACCAGCTGGGTGAGGTCGTCCAGGACCCACGGAGACTCCAGGCTGTTGACCCGGGTCCAAAGCTGCGTCTCGCCGAGCTCGATCTCCTTGCCGACACGGATCAGTCCCTCCCGGGCCGCGAGCTTGCGGTCGACCGGGACGGCGTCCTCCAGGTTGCCGAGCAGGATGTCGACGGTCGGCGCGATGTCGGGGGCCTTGGCGACCATCTTCTCGTTGGAGAAGTCGAGGAAGTGGATCATCCGGCTCGGCTTGAACGGGATCTCGAGGACCGGGTCGGGGGCGCCGATGGCCAGGGGCTTGGCAAAGTCACGGGGGTTTCGCACGGGGTGTCTCCTGGGTCGCTTCGGGAGCGAACCGTACCTGCTCGGGGCCCGGGGGGGTGGGAGGAAGTTGCCTAGCTTCGGCGGTGCCGGCGGCTCGGCGGCAGCCGCGGCCGCCAATTGGCATCCTCTTTGCCACCCGCCCCTACCAGGAGAAACAACGTTATGACAGCGACCGAGCAAGTCGAGACAGAGCAGGCGGCGCGCGAGGCGTCCGGCGCCCACCCCTACGGCCGCTACCTCGAGGAGTTCGAGGTGGGGGCGGTCTACAAGCACTGGCCGGCCAAGACGATCACCGAGTCAGACGATCACCTGTTCTGTCTGCTGACCATGAACCACCACCCGCTGCACATCAACGATGTCTATGCCAGGCAGTCCCAGCAGGGCCGCAACGTCGTCGTCGGGCCGCTCGTCTACTCGCTGGCGCTGGGGATGAGCGTCTCCGACGTCAGTGGGAAGGCGATCGCCAACCTGGCCACCGAGGAGCTGAGCCACCCCAACCCCGTGTTCCACGGCGACACGCTGTTCGTCGAGTCTGAGGTGCTGGAGGTCAAGCCGTCGCGGTCCAAGCCGGACCGGGGAACCGTCAGAGTGCATACGCGCGCCTACAACCAGGACGGCGTCCTGGTGGCCGAGTTCAAGCGGGTCGTGCTGGTTCCGCGTAAGGAGCCGGGCTCGGTGGTCGAATAGCGACCACCTCGGGTCATCACATCGCGTTCACGGGTAGCCTTTCCTACACCACTGAAAGATAAGAGGAGCTGCCGAATCCATGTCGCAAACCGCACCGAAGCACGAGGCCGTCACAAGTCATGCGGGACTGCGGGGGTGGGTTGACGAAGTAGCGGGTCTGACCCAGCCCGAGGCGATCCACTGGTGCGACGGGTCAGCGGAGGAGTACGAGCAGCTGATGCGGGCGCTGGTCGACGCGGGAACCGCCGAGCCGCTGTCGGATCGCAACCGCCCCGGCTCCTATCTGGCGCGCTC
>DAIQND010000079.1:0-9957 GCA_036788555.1 Solirubrobacteraceae bacterium
GGTCCCGGCCGGCCACGTGCCGGAGCCAGGAGGCCGGCCGGCCACGTGCCAGCTTCGAACCGCAGCCCGAACCGCCCGCCGCGAACGGCGGCCGCCGTCACCGGCTCCAGTTACTCGCGGCCGGCGACCCGCGCCACAAACTTGGCGACGTCGATCGCCTGCTGGCCCTGGATGATCCCCTGCGGCATGTTGCCCTCGCCCAGGCAACTCTGCTGGGAGTCGTTCGGCGGCGGGCTCTGCAGGCAGCCGTACTGGATTGTGTGAAGGACGAGGCCCTCGCTCGGTGTGGGCTGCAGGGTGTCCAGGTCGGGCCCCACCTTGCCCACAGCATTGGCCGCCGCTAGCGTGTGACACAGCCCGCAGTAGTGGCCGAACAACTCGCGCCCGGCCTTCTCTGAGGCGCTGAGCTTGTACCCGCCAACCTGGGCGTTGGCGTTGGTGTGGTTACCGATCAGGAAGAGCAGCGGGACCGCTACCCCGAAGCCGACGTACACCAGCGTAAGCAGCGTGCCGGTCGCGCGGCGGGCCGCGACCGTGGGCGGGTAGGCGGCGGCGCTTGACCCGCGACCGCTGCCGCGGATGGCGAGGAAGAACACGCCCAGGCCGAGGATGACCCAGAACGCGACGAATAGCCAGGTGCCGAGCATTGTCGGCGCCGCACGATACAGCCAGCACCCCCGGATGCGCGCCGAAGCCCCGCGTCTGAGCGCCGAAGCCCCGCATCTGCGCGCCGAAGCCCCGCGTCTGAGCGCCGAAGCCGCGCGTCTGCGTGCCGAAGCCGGGCACGGGCCTCATCGCCGGCGTCCCGAGGCAAAGCTCATCACGGGCGGAGCCACGGCGCGGAAGTCTTCTGCCTCGAGCTCAGGGCTTTGGCCCCCGTCGGCGCGACTGACCCGTCGCGCCGCCTCCTGCTCGGCGCGGCCGCGCCGGACCTGCTCATCGAGCAGCGAGAAGTCCTTGACCTCGGCCAGCACCTGGTCCGGGGCGGCGATCGACGCAACCGAATCCACCAGCACGTTGATCGCTCCTCCGGCCGCCGCGAACCGCTCGAGCTTGCCCTCGACCAGCATCAACGGCTCGGTTCGCACGACCAGCCGGTAGCGCTCGTAGACCTGCGAGGGGATGATCAGGTTGATCGTCCCGAACTCGTCCTCGAGCAGGATGAACACGATTCCGTTGGCGGTGCCTGGCCGCTGCCGAGCCACGACCAGCCCACCCAGCTTCACCCGGGCGGCATGCCGCAGGGTTTCCAGCTCACGACTGTCCACCGCATCAGCCGGCAGGCGGGGGCGCAGCAGCGCGATCGGGTGCGACCGCGTCGTCAGCCCGGTGGAGGAGTAGTCGGCGAGCATCGCCTCCCACCGGCTGAGTCCTCGCAGTCGCGGCGGCGCCGGCAGGTCCAGCGGCAAGGCCAGCTGGGTTCCACCGGGAACCGAACGGCCCGGTGTCGCCACCCCGAGCTGCCAGAGCGCGACGCGACGATCGCCATCAACCAGCGAGTCACACGCGCCCGACCAGGCCAGCAACTCGAGCGACGGCGCGCCGGCGCCAGCGCGCGAAGCCAGATCAGACAGGCCGCGAAAGCCTCCCCCGACCTTGCGGGCGGCGACCAGCTCCCTGACCTCCTGCTCACGCACGCCGCGGACGTAGCCGAGGCCGATGCGGACCGCGCCCTCCTTCAGATCGATCTCACACTCGACCTCGCTCTGGTTGACATCCGGCGCCAGCACCTCGATCCCCCGCCGCTGGGCCTCGTGGACGAGCGCATCGGGTGGATAGAAGCCCATCGGCTGCTCGTTCAGCAGCGAGCACAGGAGCTCGGAGCCGTAGTGGACGCGCAGCCAGGTCGACTGGTACGCGAGCAGCCCGAACGCTGCCCCATGCGCCTTTGGAAAGCCGAACCCGGAGAACCCCTGCACCATCGCGAACACCCGCTCGGCGGTCGCCTCATCGACCCCGTGCGTCCGACGGGCGCCCGCGACGAAGCGCTTGTGGTAGGCCTCGATCGCCGCGTCTGAACGCTTGCGGCTCATCGCCCGCCGCAGCCCCTCGGCCTCCCCGACCGAGAACCCGGCGAAGGCGATCGCCACCTCGAGCACCTGGTCCTGGAAGATGATCGTCCCAAGGGTCTCGCGCAGGACCGGCTCGAGTGACGGATGCTCATACGGGACCTGGTATTCCGGGTCGACTCGCAACCGCTGGCGGCGCTCGATGTAGGGGTTGACAGCGCCGCCCTGGATCGGGCCGGGCCTGACGATCGCCACCTGGATCGTCAGGTCCTGAAGGTTGGCGGGGCGCGTGCGACGCAGCGAGGCCATCTGGGCCCGGCTCTCGATCTGGAACACCCCGGTGGTGTCGGCGTCTTGGATGCAGGCGTAGGTGGCTGGATCGTCGTAGGGAATGCGCGACAGGTCGATGCGCTCACCGCGGGTGCGGGCGATCAACTCCACGCAGCGCTCGACTGCCGAGAGCATCCCCAGCCCGAGCAGGTCGATCTTCAAAAACCCGGCATCCGAGCAGGAGTCCTTGTCCCACTGGACGATCTGCCGGCCTTCCATCGCCGCCGGGACGATCGGGCAGCAGTCGATCAGCGGCCGGGTGGCGACGATCATCCCGCCCGAGTGCTGGCTCAAGTGGCGCGGGAGGCCGTGCGCCTGCGCGGCCAGGCGCGCCAGCCAAACCCAGCGTCCACCACGTCCTCGCGCGCCATCGGTGGATGTCCCGCCCGCGGCGCCAGCCGCCGCTCCGAACGCGGCCTCGATGTCCTTTCCCACCTCGCGGGCATCCCACCCCTCGCTGCCGCGCGCCACGCGCTCGATCTCACCCGGCGGAAGACCGAGCGCTTTGCCAAGCTCGCGAATCGCTCCGCGGGCGCGGTAGGTGGGGAATGCCGCCACCAGCGCCGAGCGGTCCTGGCCATAGCGCTCGTGGACGCGAGGGATCAGCTGCTCGCGGATGTCTCGCGGGAAGTCGAGATCAATGTCCGGCAGCGCCGTCAGCTCCTCGTTGAGAAACCGCCCGATCAGCAACTCGTTGGCGATGGGGTCGACGTGCGAGAGCCCGGTCAGGTAACAGACGATCGAGGAGACGCTGGATCCCCGGCCGCGGCCGGGGGGCAGGAGTGCGCGCGCGGTGTCGGTTCCCCGGACCTCCACCGCGACCTCGCGTGCCAGCTCGAGCAGGTCGTAGTGGAGGAGAAAGAATCCCGATAAGCCCAGCGTCTCGATGATCCGCAGCTCCTCCTCCAGGCGGGCCGCGGCGGCTCTGCGGTGCTGCGTCGAAGCGCACGCGTAGCGATCCTGCAGCCGCACCTGGCAGAGCTCGGATAGCTTGCGCATCGCCTCAGCGTCCTCGGCGCCGGGATAGCGGTAGCCGAGGTCACTCCGGAGGTCGAACTGGAGACGCCCGGCCAAACGCTCCGTCTCGGCCACCGCCTCCGGGTGCTCTGGAAAGCGGGCCGCCATCGCCGCCGGCGAGGCCAACACGTGGCTGAAGTTGCCGCGCCGCTGGGGCTCTGAGGCATCGAGCGTGGTGTGCAGGCGCACCGCCACCAGCGCGTCCTGCAGCGGCGCCCGGGAGCGCGCGTGGGCATGGACGTTGCCGGTGGCCACGCATGCCACGCCAAGCCGGCGGGCGAGCCGCTCGAGCCGCCGGTTGCGGGCCCGGTCACCCTGGAGGAACGGGCGCTGGAGCTCGATGCGCAGTCGGTCGCGGCCAAAGGCCTCGAGCAGCCGCCGGAGCGCCGGCTCGTCGTGGACCCCCCGCAGCGCGCAACCGCTCAGGCAGACGAGGCCATCGGCGTGGGCGAGGACCTCCTCGAGGGAGATGCCAGGTTGCGAGGGAGGCCCCGGCTTCTCCCGCGTATGCGCGTGAGCACGGGTGAGGATCCGGCAGAGATTGGACCACCCGCCCGCGTCCTCGACGAGCAGCGTGAGATGCCGTCCGTCGTCGAGATCCACCTCCGCCCCGTGGACCGCCCGGAGACCCAGTGCCCGTGCCGCCACGGCGAACTCCATCGAGCCCGAGACTGAATTGTGGTCGGTCAGGGCGACCGTTTCGTAACCGAGCTCGACCGCCGTCGCGACCAGCTCGTCGGGCAGTGAGGCGCCGTCGAGGAACGAGAACGCGGAGTGGCAGTGGAGCTCGACGTAGGGCATACGAACGTATGTTCCTACCCGGCCCGGATGCTACAAGAAAACCCGGTCCCTCATCCACCGCATGGCGGGTACGGATCGACGACCGAGCTGCCGTTGATCAACGGTGCGGCTGCCTCGCTGAGGAAGCCGCGGTAGGCGGCGGCCAGCGACCGGTCGGCGCCGGCCAGGAACTGACGCAGCGCCCCCGCGCGGGCAGCTTGCGTGCACGCGGCACGGGCAACCGCGAGATCGGCGTAGAGCGTGCTTCCGGCCTGCGCCGGCAACGCCTGCTGGCCGACCAAGCCGGTAACCAGTGCCGTTAGGTCGGTCAGATCCAGCGTGTCGTAGTAGCGCGTGAATGCGGTCGGGTCCACATGGGCGGTCAGAACGCGCAACAGGTCAAAGCCCTGAAGGTGGCGTGCGTCGGCTTGAAAGGTTGCGCTCAGCTCCGAGAGGCGGTAACCATGGGTGAGCAGCTGGGCCAGCAGCTTGCGCCCGATGAGCTTCTGAATCGGCTCGCGGGCGGCACGCCGCAGAAGCGAGGGGGACGTCCTCACGTCGATGTGCGAGGCGTGCAGCGCCTTGGCGTACGCGACACCGGCGCCGTGCTGCGCCGACACCGCGGTTGCCAGCCAGCCGAAATACACCTTGCGCGCCGCTTCCTGGACCTGCTCGGTGAGCGAGTCACGGTATGCGCGGGCGACCAGAGTCCGGTTGCGTGAGGCCGAGACCATCTCAAACAACGAGGCCGTCCGGCTGGTGGCTTGAGCATAGGCCGCCGCCAACCGCCGCAGTCTGGCGCACCTGCCCCGGCTTGTCCGCCCGTCGCAGCGGATCGCGCGTCCGTGCGAAACCGCCGCGGGGAGCATGATCTGGCGGTAGTTGCGATCAGGCGGATCGATCGCCTCGTTCATCTGGTCCTCGATCGGGTTGCCGAACGCTGCCACCGCGAGCTCAGAGAGGCATATGTATCCGCCGAGGTACGGGACATCGGCCAACTCCGCGCAATCGAGGACGGCGTCGTACCACGAGTAGGCGGTGTCCAGCTTGTAATAGATGGGCCACAGTTGCTTCACCCATTTCGGGAACACCGCTTTCCCGGGTGCCTCAGGTAGGAGGGTGTCTGATCGGGCGCCCGCTCCCGGCGAGGCCGTACCGTCCAGCGTGTAGGGAATCACCCGGCATTGGAGCCCCTGTCCGATGTCCTGAGCGGTCACCTTGTAGCCGTCGCCGGCGTACTGGAAGGTCTCCGCCTGCCCCGGGGCGGGGCGGGTCACCCCGTACTTGTCGATCCACAGCCACTCGATCTGGTAGTGGGTCTGGGCGTTCTGCCACTGGCCCGGGATGCACCTGGCGTCGTAGCCGGCGCTGGCGTCAGAGCCGTTCGCCTGCAGATACGGCGCGGCCACGTTCGTCGGGACAGGCGGCAGGATCTCCAATGGCTGCTCCGAGCTCCACGTCTCGCCGTAGGCGTTTGTAGCCACGAGCCGGTAGTAGTAGACCGTGGCCCCCTGCAGGCCGGTCAGCTGGCCTGCCGCGGGGACATCGCTCGTCCCGTCGCCTGCCGAGGCGGGAGTGGTGGCGTGAGGGTAAGCCTGAAGATCAGCCGGCGATGACACCGAGACGGGTGACGGTCCCCAGTAGAACGAGTAGGTCGTGGCGCTGCCGTGCGGGTTGACCGTTCCCGACACTCCCGCGGTCGAGCTGCCCCACTGGGTCTGTGGTGCACCTGAGGCCGCCGCGCTCGGGGGTGCTGCCCCGAGCGTCGTGAACGTCTGATCCTGGCCGGAGACCGAGCCCCTGATGTTGGCCGCCGTCAGCCTGTAGTGGTACGTGGTGCCGGGCGTCAGGCCGCTGAGGGCGGCGGAGACCGGAACTGGACTGGTGCCGTCGCCGGGGTGCTGTGCGCACTGCGCGGTCTGACCGTAGTTGCTCGTCGCTCCGTAATCGAAATGGCAGTCGGTGATGGCGCCGGAGTTCGGCGTGACGGCGCCGTTGAGCGTGGCCGACGTGGGATGAACGTCGGAGGCCGCATCGGTGGTCACTGCCGGCGGCGCGGGAGTGACGAGGCCGAACACGTACGCCGCCCCCTGCTTCCAGTTGCTGTTGGTGGGGGCGCCGGCGACTCGCCTCGAGCCGTCGGAGGAGACCGCCACCGAATACCCGAGGAAATCGCCACCGGCGCCGTCTGAAGCGGTCAGCTGCGCCGTCTCGTGGCCGTCTGTCCATGGGCCGTTGGGCTTCGTGAACACGTACGCCGCGCCCTGATTGGAGGCGTTGCCCGGGGCGCCGGCGACCACCGTCGAGCCGTCGGAGGACACCGCCACCGAGTGGCCGAGCTGATCGCCGTTGGCGCCCGTCGAGGCAGTCAGCTTGGCCGTTTGGGTCCACGCCAAGGACGAATTCGTGAACACGTACGCCGCCCCTGGGCCGCTCGCCGTGGACGGGGCGCCGGCCACCAACGTCGAGCCGTCCGAGGAGATCGCCACCGAGCGCCCGAGTTGGTCATTGTTGACGCCGTCTGAGGCGGTTAGCTTGTCCTGGGCCCACCCCGACGAGGAATCTGTGAACACATACACCGCCCCTGGGCCGGCAGCGCTCCCGACGCTGGGCGCGCCCGCCACCACGGTCGAGCCATCAGCCGACATCGCCACCGAGAGCCCCAGCAGATCGTCAGCGGCACCGCCGGAGGCTGTCAGCTTTTTCGCCGGCGCCCACCCCGACGCTGAGTTGCTGAAAACGTAAGCCGCGCCCTGCTCTGCATTGCTTCCGACGCTTGCGTAAGGGGCGCCCGCCACCACCCTCGCGCCATCCGAAGATATCGCGACCGAGTAACCGAGCTGGTCATTGCTGGCGCCGTCTGAGGCCGTCAGCCTCGGGCTCTGTGACCATGCCGGCGAGGACTTCGTGAACACGTACACCGCCCCCTGGTCGCTGTTCACGCCCGGGGCGCCCGCCACCACAGTCGCGCCATCCGAAGACACGGCCACGGAAGACCCGAGCGCGTCGTCCTTGGCGCCGTCTGAGGCCGTGAGCTTCGTGGCCTCCGTCTCGCTGGCCCACCCCGACGAAGGCTTGGTGAACACGTACACCGCCCCCTGGTCGTAGGCGCTGCCCGTTATCGTCGCGCCCGGGGCGCCGGCAACCACCGTCGAGCCATCCGACGACATCGCCACCGACCACCCGAGCCCATCCACGGAGACGCTGGTCGGCCCGTAATCCGACGCGGTCAGCTTCGCGATCTCCTGTATGAATGGGTCGATCCGGAGCGGATAGCGCGCCCCGCGCTGATCCACATGCAGCAGCAGACGAGCGTGCTTCAGCGATAGCCAGGCCGGCAGCTGGCGACCCGAGGCGTCGCTGGCCACGAGCCCGCTGTAGCTGGCGACGACGCGGCCGGCGGTCGTCGCGAACAACACCCGACGGCCACCGGTCACGAGCTCGGGACGCAGGTCGCCCGAGAGGTTGAGAGCGAGCGTCAGCGGCTCGTCACTGTCGCGGAGCGGACGCGCGACCGTAAATCCCTGCTCGATGCCGAGGGGACCGTTTGCGTACCACTCCTCGATGCCTCGCCGGGTGTAGCGCACCTGATTCAGGCGGGCACGCGGTAGGACACCCGCCACCGGCCGCAGAGCGCCGCCGTATCCGGCAGCGCTGAGCGTCAGGGTGAGTCGTCGCGGTCCCACTCCAACGGTCGGCCCGGATCGGCCAAACCACGCCTGCAGGCCGTCGCCGGGGCTGGACGTGTAAAGGCCACCCTGCTTTAGACGAACGCTGTAACGAGCGTCGGCGGCGCCGAGCTCGCGCGACACCGGCCCCTGTGCGGCCAGCGGCAAGCTCGCCAGCGCTCGACGAGATTCGTGCGGCGCGTGACTGGTGATCGCGTGTGCGGACCGGTTCACGCCCAACGCGAACAGAGCACCCGCGATCACGGCCGCCGAGAGCGCGAGTGAGACCACGCCGCGCCGGGCGAGAAATGAGGGCGGCGGGAATCGCGCGCCTGCCCAAGTGCGACCTGCCCCACCTACCGATGCCTGCGGTCCCGCGGTTCGGCCCCCCACCGTCGATAACGCCCGCCCGGACCCTAGCACGGTCAAGCGGAACCCGCCGCCTTGACAGAGTTATTAGTTGCTGCTAATTTCAAAATAGTTAGTGCTCACTAAGCTCATAAGGAGCGCCATGCCAGCCATCTCCAGCACCGCCTCCAACCCGATAGCCCGCACCTGGACGCTCGTGATCGTCTCGGTGGGGCTGTTCATGGTCGTCCTCGACAACCTGGTGGTGAACGTCGCCCTGCCCAGCATCCACCGCGACTTGGGCGCCTCGATCCAGGCGCTCGAATGGACGGTCAACGCCTACGTGCTCGCCTACGCGGTGTTCCAGCTGACCGGCGCCGCGCTCGGGGACCGGTTTGGCCGCAAACGCCTGTTCGTCGCCGGGCTCGCGCTGTTCACCGTTTCCTCAGCGGCGGCCGCGCTCGCGCCCACCACCGACGCGTTGATTGCGGCGCGGGCACTGCAGGGGGTCGGCGCCGCGATCATCACGCCGCTGACGCTCACCCTGCTGGCCAGCGCCTTTGCGCCCGAGCGCCGCGGCGTCGCCCTCGGGGTGTGGTCGGGGATCAGCGGCGTTGCGGTCGCGCTCGGGCCGCTGGTCGGCGGCGCGGTCGTGCAGGCCGCCTCCTGGCACTGGATCTTCTGGATCAACGTCCCGATCGGGGTCGCGCTGATCCCGTTTGCGACGAGGCGCCTGTCGGAGAGCCGCGGTGCCGCTCGCCGGCTGGACCTGCGTGGGCTCACGCTCGCATCGATCGGGCTGTTCGGCCTCGTCTACGGGCTCGTCCGCTCGCAGTCGCTGGGCTGGAGCAGCCCCCAGATCGTGTTCGCGCTCACCATCGGCTCCGTCGTGATCGCCGCCTTCATCGCCCACGAGCGCCGCGCCCGGGAGCCGATGCTGCCGATGGCGTTCTTCGCCAGGCGCGGCTTCGCGGTGACGAACGGGGTCTCGCTGGCGATGTACTTCGGGATGTTCGGCTCGATCTTCTTCCTGAGCCAGTTCCTGCAGAACGTGCTGCACAACAGCCCGTTGCAGGCGGGGGTCAAGCTGCTGGTGTGGACGGGCGCGACGATGGTCGTCTCGCCGCTGGCCGGGTTCTTCTCCGAGCGCTACGGGAGCCGGCTGTTCATGGTCGCGGGGCTCGCCCTGCAGGCGCTCGCGCTGGGATGGCTGGCTGTGATCGCCTCCACGAGCGTTGCCTACACGAGCATGATCGGGCCGTTCGTGCTGGCCGGGGCGGGGATGTCGCTGGTGTTCGCGCCCTCGGCCAACGCGGTGCTCTCGTCGGTTCGCACCGAGCAGGCCGGTCAGGCCTCCGGGGCGACCAACGCGATCCGCGAGCTCGGCGGCGTGCTCGGGATCGCGGTGCTGGCGACGGTGTTCAGCAGCCACGGGAGCTACGCCTCGCCACACGCGTTCGTCAGCGGCCTGGTCCCGGCGATGTGGGTCGGGGTGGCGGTACTGGCGGGCGGTGCGCTGATCGCGCTGGCGCTGCCGTTCTCCACCCGCGAGGATGCCGCGCACCAGGAGGCTCAGGGCCAGGGCGAGGCTGCCGCGCAGGTCGATACCGTGCCGGTTCCGGCGTAGAGATGAGCACGACGGCAAAAACCACGCGTCCGCGCGTTCCGGCCTCGGAGCGCCGGGACGCGCTGATCGAGGCGGCGGTGCACGAGTTCGCGCACGGCGGCCTGCACGGCACCGCGGTCGACCGGATCGCCCGCCGCGTCGGCGTGGCGCAGCCGTACGTGTTCGCGCTGTTCGCCAG
>DAIQND010000080.1:0-9955 GCA_036788555.1 Solirubrobacteraceae bacterium
CAGACGGCGACGCTGCTGGTCCGGCCGCGCGGCTGGCACCTCGTCGAGAGCCATCTGCTGATCGACGGCGAGCCGATCGCCGGCGCGCTGTTCGACTTCGGGCTGTTCTTCTTCCACTGCGCCAGGCGGTTGCTGGCCTCTGGCTCCGGGCCCTACCTCTATCTCCCGAAGATGGAGTCCCACCTCGAGGCGCGGCTGTGGAACGACATCTTCTCCTTCACCGAGGACGCCGCGGCGGTTGAGCGCGGAACGATCAAGGCGACGGTGCTGATCGAAACGCTCCCGGCAGCGTTCGAGATGGACGAGATCCTCTACGAGCTGCGCGAGCACTCCGCCGGGCTCAACGCCGGGCGCTGGGACTACATCTTCTCCTCGATCAAATGCTTCGCGGACCGCCGCGAGATGGTGCTGCCAGACCGCAGCGAGGTGACGATGACGGTTCCCTTCATGCGCGCCTATACCGAGCTGCTCGCCGCCACCTGTCATCGCCGCGGTGCACACGCGATGGGGGGTATGGCGGCCTTCATCCCCTCGCGCCAGGACCCGGAGAGAAACGAGCAGGCATTGCGGGCGGTGCGCGCGGACAAGGACCGAGAGGTCTCCCAGGGGTATGACGGCACATGGGTCGCGCACCCCGACCTGGTTCCGGTGGCGCGCGAGGTGTTCGAGAAGGGCCTGAACGGCAGGGCCAATCAGCTGGAGCGCCAGCGTGAGGACGTGCGGGTCAGCGCAGCCGACCTGCAGGATCTCGGCGCGACCCCCGGCAACGTCACTGAGGAGGGGCTGCGGGTCAACGTCAACGTCGGGTTTCAGTACGTCTCGTTCTGGCTGACCGGGCGCGGCGCAGCGGCGATCAACTCCTTGATGGAGGATGCGGCGACCGCGGAGATCTCGCGCACGCAGATCTGGCAGTGGGTTCATCACGGGGTCAAGCTCGATGACGGCCGCAGCGTCACGCCGGAGCTGGTGCGCCGGGTGCTGGATGAGGAGACGGCGAAGATCCGGGCCAGCGTGGGCGAGGACGTATGGGAACGCGGACGGCCGAACGAGACTCGGGAGATCTTCGAGCGCGTGGCGCTGGATCCCGAGCTGATCGAGTTCCTCACGCTCCCCGCGTACCGATATATCGACTGATGCGGCTCGGCGAGCACAACCTGGCCCGGCTGGCCGAGCGCGCGTTCGAGCGACGCGGCGAGTACGAGTCGCTGCTGTTCGAGAGCCGCTGGTACTCCTCGACGGAGTTGTTCGACCGCGCCTGCCGCCTGGCCGCCGGAGTCGCGGAGCTCGGGATCCGCCCGGGCGAGCGCGTCGTGGTGACGATGGCGAACTCACCGGAGGTCGGCATCACCTACCAGGCGCTGTGGCGCGCCGGTGCGGTGGTCACCCCGGCAAACTTCCTACTGCCACCCGAGGATCTGCGGCACGTCATCTCCGACTCCGAAGCGGCGGCGGTGATCACCACCCCCGAGTTCGCCGACAAGGTGCGCGAGGCCACGGACGGTATGGAGACGCTGCGTCACCGGATCAGCACCGGGGACGCCGAGGGCTTCCTGCCGCTGGAAGAGGTGCAGGCGGCCGAGCCCGCGGCGATCGTCCCCCGCGCCGACGATGACCTGGCGGCGCTTCTCTACACCGGCGGGACCACCGGCCGCGCCAAGGGTGTGATGCTGACCCACGCCGGACTTGACTTCTCAGGTGGGGCGGCGAATGACGCCGCGCATGTGCCGGGGATCAACCGCGGGCTGGCAACACTGCCGCTGTCGCACGCATACGGGATCCTCGTGACGATCGCCGGCATGCACTCGCCCGAGCGGACGGTGACCGTGCTCATGCGCTGGTTTGACCCGATCGGGTTCCTTGAGCTGATCGCGGAGCACCGGCTCCAGACCAGCGCCGTCGTCCCTTCGATGCTCCAGATCCTGCTCTCGCAGCCGCTTGAGCAATACGACCTCAGCTCGCTGCGGTATCTCAGCTGCGGCGCGTCACCGTTGGCCTCCGAGGTGGCCGAGCAGTTCATGCGCCGCGTCCCGTCGGTAGCCATCCGTCAGGGCTACGGCCTGACTGAGACGGCGGCTCTGGTTTCGACCAACCCGGTGGGGCGCGAGAAGCCGGGGTCGGTGGGGCTGCCGATTCCGGGAGCCGAGGTCGGGATCCGCGACGAGCAGGGTCGCGAGCTGCCAACCGGCGAGGTGGGGGAGATCTGCGTCCGCTCGGCGGGAGTGATGCAGGGCTACTGGCATTCGGCGCACGCAACCGCCGAAGCGCTTCGCGACGGCTGGCTCCACACGGGCGACCTCGGATACCAGGACGAGGACGGCTACCTGTTCATCGTCGACCGCAAGAAGGATCTGATCATCCGCGGTGGCTTCAACGTCTACCCACGCGACGTCGAGGACGTGCTGCTCGAGCATCCGGCGGTCGAGGCCGCGGGGGTGGTGGGGCGCCCGGACGAGGTTCACGGGGAGGAGGTGATCGCGTTCGTATCGCTCCGGCCGGAGACAGAGATGACCGGTGAGGAGCTGGTGGAGTGGGGGCGTGAGCGGATCGGCGGCTATCGCTATCCCAGGGAGATCCACGTGATCGACGCGGTTCCTTTGACCAACGTCGGCAAGCTCGACCGTAAGGCGCTGCGCGCCCGGCTGGCAGCGCCTCTCGCCCGCGCAGACTAGAGCCGTCGCCGTTCCCGCCGCCGCCGGGGGCGCCGGCTCGACCTGGCGAAGCTCGTGGCCGACGGGAGCGTCGAGATCGCGATCGCCCGGGTTCTACCCGCTCGAGCAGGTCCGCCGGGCGTTACGAGGAGCTGGCGCGGCGTCACAGCCCACGGAAAGATCGTGTTGGTCCCGTGACGGCGTGAGGCGCCGCTCAGTTGTCGATCGACCCGGGCGCGCTCAGTTGTCGATCGCGCCCGGGTCGGCCGGCACGTCGACGGCGTAGTGCTCGAGCACCTCCAGCGGTACGACCTCCAGCGCCCGCTCGTGGGTGCAGGCGAGGACGACGAACGTCCCCACGCCGGCGTCATGTGCCCTCAGCCAGTTCAGTGCCGTGACGCACCAGCGATCTCCCGGCTTGAGCCCGGGAAACCCGTATTCGGGGATCGCGGTGCTCAGGTCATTGCCGATGCGCTGCTGGTAGTCGAGAAACTCAGCGCTCACGACGGCGCATATGGTGTGGCTGCCGATGTCCTCAGGCCCGGTCCGGCAGCATCCGTCGCGGTAGAAGCCGGTGAGCGGGTCGCCGCTACAGGTCTCGAGCCGCCCGCCGAGGACGTTGCGTTCCATCCGCGCAGTATCGCTCCCCGGCGCGATGCGCTGGAGCTCTTGCCATGCACCCAGCCGCGGGTGTAGGCTCGCCGTCGGGCCGCCCACGACAAGGGGTATCGCTATGTACCCGGCCAGGTTCGAGTATCACGCGGCGTCGAGCATCGACGAAGCCCTGTCCCTGCTCGACCGATTCGGCGACGAAGCCAAGGTGCTGGCGGGCGGCCAGAGCCTGATTCCGATGATGAAGCTGCGCTTCGCGGAGCCGGCGGCGCTGATCGACATCAACCGGATCACCGGTCTTGACCAGATCGGCGCGGTCGACGGCGGGCTGCGCATCGGCGCGCTGGTCCGCCACAAGGCGTGCGAGCGCGCTTCGGCGCTGCGAGGCAGGTTCGGCGTCCTGGGCGATGCGGCTCCCCAGATCTCAGATCCGATCGTTCGCAACCTGGGGACCGTTGCCGGCTCGCTGGTTCACGCCGACCCCCAGGGCGACTGGGCCTCGGCGATGCTCGCGGCCGACGCCGAGGTTCTCGCCCGCAGCTCGTCGGGCGAGCGTACGGTCGCCGTGGCCGAGCTGCTGCGCGGTCCGTTCGAGACCACGCTCGAAGCCAACGAGCTCGTCACCGAGGTCCGCGTCCCGGATCCCGGACCCCGGGCGGGCGGGACCTATCTGAAGCTCGAGCGCAAGATCGGTGACTTCGCCACCGTCGGGGTGGCGGTGCAGCTGTCGCTTGAGGATGGGCGCGTGGCGCGTGCCCGGGTCGCGCTCACGGGAGTGGGGCCGATCAACTTCCGCGCCGTGGCGGCCGAGGAGGTGCTGCGCGGGTCTGCGCTCGACGAGGCGACGGTCGGGGAGGCGGCCCGGCTGGCGGCCGAGGCAGCCGAGCCGCGCAGCGACGTGCGCGGAAGCGCGGAGTACAAGCGCAACGTGGTGCGGATTTACACCGAGAGGGGGCTGCGCAAGGCAGCCGCCGCGGCGCGGGCTGGGCAGGAGGTCTCCTTGCGGGACGTCCCGCGCGCGGCGGCGCGGGCACCTGGGCCGCCCACGGGCGAGGACCATTTCGCCGGGGAGGAGACGGTGAAGGGAGTCATGGACGAGGTGAGGGAGAAGCACGATGAGTGAGACCGCCCCGCCGCGCACGCGGGTCGAAGTCATGGTCAACGGTCAGGCTCGCGCGGCCGAGGTGGAGCCACGGCTGCTGCTCGCGCACTTCCTGCGCGGTCAGCTCGGGCTGACGGGAACCCACATCGGGTGCGACACGACGAGCTGCGGTGCGTGCACCGTGCTGCTCGATGGGGTGCCGGTCAAGTCGTGCACGATGTTCGCCGTCCAGGCGGACGGACGGGAGATCACCACCGTCGAGGGCCTGCGTCGCGACGGTGCGCTTCACCCAATCCAGGCAGCGTTCAAGGAGGAGCACGGTCTCCAGTGCGGTTTCTGCACGCCCGGGATGATGCTGACCAGCGTCGCGCTGCTGGAGGAGCACCCGAACCCCTCGGAGGAGGAGATCCGCTGGGCGCTCTCGGGCAACATCTGCCGGTGCACCGGCTACCAGAACATCGTCAAGGCGGTGCAGCACGCGGCCGGCACGATGCAATCCGAGCACGCTTCGTCCTGAGGAGGTCGGAAATGGCGGTGCAGGAACAGAGCGCGGCCCCCGAGAAGCAGCCGTCCTGGCTCGGCCAGTCGATCAAGCGCAAGGAGGATGACCGCTTCATCCAGGGCCGGGGCCACTATGTCGACGATATCCAGCTGCCGGGGATGCTGCACATGGCGATCCTCCGCAGCCCCTACGCGCACGCTCGGATCACCTCGATCGACACCACGGCTGCCGGCGCGCTGCCGGGCGTGGTGGCGGTGGTCACCGGCGAGCTCCTCGCGGAGCACAACCTGGCCTGGATGCCGACGCTGTCGGGGGATACCCAGGCCGTGCTGGCCACCGACAAGGTGAGGATGCAGGGTCAGGAGGTGGCGTGCGTCGTGGCGGAGGATCCCTACGTCGCCCACGACGCGCTCGAGCTGATCGAAGTTGACTACGAGCTGCTGCCCGCCGTCACCACGCCGCAGCAGGCGCTCGCCGAGGGAGCTCCCGTCATCCGGGACGACAAGGAGGGCAAGACCGACAACCGCGTCTACCACTGGGAGGCCGGCGACCGGGAGGCCACCGAGCGGGCGTTCGCGCAGGCCGACCGGGTGGTCAAGCTGGCCACCCATTACCCGCGCTGCCATCCGGCGCCGCTCGAGTGCTGCGGATGCGTCGCCGACGTCGATCCCGCCAGCGGCAAGGTGACGATCTACATGACCTCCCAGGCGCCGCACGCCCACCGGACGGTGTTCGCGCTGGTCACCGGCCTGCCCGAGCAGAACATCCAGATCATCTCGCCGGACATCGGCGGAGGGTTTGGCAACAAGGTTCCGATCTATCCGGGCTACGTCGTGGCCACGGCCGCCTCGCTGCTCATCGGGCGCCCGGTCAAGTGGATCGAGGATCGGACCGGCAACCTGATCTCGACCGGCTTCGCGCGCGACTTCCACATGGAGGGCGAGCTGGCGCTCAGTAAAGAGGGCAAGATGCTCGGCCTGCGGGTGCAGATGCTCTCCGATCAGGGCTACGCCTACGCCGACGCGCAGCCCAGCAAGTTCAGGGCCGGGCTGTTCCATATCGTCACCGGGTCCTACGACATCCCCACGGCCCACGTGGTGACCGACGGCGCCTACACCAACAAGGCTCCCGGCGGCGTGGCGTACCGCTGCTCGTTCCGCGTCACCGAGGCTTCATACCTGATCGAGCGCCTGGTGCAGAGCGCCGCCTACGAGCTGGGCATCGACCCGGTCGAGCTGCGGCGCAGGAACTTCATCCATCCCGACCAGTTCCCCTACACCTCGGCCACCGGCTTCGAGTACGACTCGGGCGACTACGAGCGCGCGCTGGATGTGGCGCTTGAGAAAGCCGGCTACGAGCAGCTGCGCGAGGAGCAGCGGCGCGCGCGAGAGGAGGGCAGGCTGCTGGGCATCGGCGTGGCCAGCTTCACGGAGGTGGTCGGCGCCGGTCCCGGCCGCCACTACGACATCCTGGGGATCCGGATGTTCGACTCGGCCGAGCTGCGGGTGCACCCTACGGGCAAGGCGATCCTCAAGCTCGGCGTGCGCAGCCAGGGGCAGGGGCACGAGACGACCTTCGCCCAGATCGTCGCCGACGAGCTCGGGATCCCTCCGTCCGACATCACGGTTCAGGAAGGCGACACCGACAACACGCCCTACGGCCTGGGCACCTACGCCTCGCGGAGCACGCCGACCGCCGGCGCGGCCACCGCGGTCGCCGCGCGCAAGGTGCGCGAGAAGGGTAAGCGGATCGCGGCGCACCTGCTCGAGGCCGATCCCGAGGACCTCGAATGGGAGCGCGGACGGTACTTCGTCAAGGGTTCGCCCGACCACGGCAAGACGATTCAGGACGTGGCGTTTGCCGCCTACACCGACCTCCCGGAGGGCGAGGAGGCCGGGCTGGAGGCGGTCAACTACTACGACCCGCCGAACATGACCTACCCGTTCGGGACCTACGTGGTCGCGGTCGAGATCGACCGCGGCACGGGGGAGTGGAAGGTGCGCAAGGTGGTGGCGGTCGACGACTGCGGCGTGCGGATCAACCCGATGATCGTCGAGGGCCAGATCATGGGCGGCCTGACGGAGGGGTTCGGCATGGCCGCGATGGAGCTGATCACCTTTGACGAGGAGGGCAACTGCCTGGGTTCGACCTTCATGGACTACCTGCTCCCCACGAGCTGGGAGACCCCGTCCTTCGAGCTCGGCGAGACCGTCACGCCCTCGCCGCATCACCCGATCGGCGCCAAGGGGGTGGGGGAGTCGGCGACCGTCGGCTCGCCCGCCGCCTACGTCAACGCGGTCGTCGACGCGATGGCCCACGCCGGGGTCCGCAACCTCGAGATGCCGGTCGGGCCCGATCGGGTTTGGAAGGCGCTGGTCGAGGCGGGACTGGCGCAGTGAGCTCGGGCGAGGACGTGCTGGTCCAGGCGGCCCAGATGGCCGCCGAGGGCCAGCCGTTTGTCCTCGCGACCGTGGTCAGCGTCCGCCGGCCAGCGTCCACGCGGCGGGGGGACCGGGGGCTGGTGAGGGCTGATGGACGCCTCTCCGGCTGGGTGGGGGGAGCCTGCTCAGAGCCGATCGTGGTGCGTGAAGCGCTGCGCGCACTGGCCGATGGCTGCGCTCGAGTGGTGCGTATCGGACCTCCCGGAGAGATCGCCGCGTCTGAGGACGCCGACGTGATCCTGGCCGAGAGCCACTGCGCGTCCGAGGGCACGGTCGAGGTGCTGGTCGAGCCCAGGCTGCCCAAGCCGCAGCTGGCGATCATCGGGCCCTCGCCCGCGGCGCGCACGCTCGCGCAGCTGGCGGCTGTGATCGGGTGGCGGGTGAGCGAGGAGCTGAGGCCGGGGATTGACGCCGTGGTCGTGGCCACGATGGGTCGCATGGACACGGACATCCTGCGGGCCGCTCTGGGGAGCGATGCCCGCTACGTCGGACTGATCGCCAGCGCGCGCCGGGCCGAAGTCGTGCTGGCTGCGCTGCGGAGTCAGGGGGTGGAGGAGGAGCAGCTGATCCGGGTGCGGAGCCCGGCGGGGCTGGATCTGGGGCCGGGGGGCCAGGAGGAGATCGCCGTCGCGATTCTGGCCGAGCTCGTGGCCTGCTTCCACGTGCCGAGGCTTGGGCCCGAGCGTAGCGAGGCGATCGACCCGGTCTGCCGGATGACCGTCGCCGTGGCGGCTGCGGAGACCGTGCTTCACCAAGCAACGCGCTACTGGTTCTGTGGCCCGGGATGCCGCACGCGCTTTGAGGCCGACCCCGAGCGCTACGGGGCATGGGCGCCGTCCGTCTAGGCTGGGGCCGGTGGTCGGCATCGTCCTGGGCGCGGGTTCCTCGCGCCGGCTAGAGCGGCCCAAGCAGAGCCTTCCCCTGGGGGATACGACTCTGCTCGGCTGGGTGATGCGCGATGTCGAATCATCGTCACTTGAACGGGTGGTGCTGGTGGTCGGCGGGGCAGCCGGGGAGGCGCTCGCCGATCTGAAGCTCGAGCGCGCGCAGGTGATCCACAACGACGCCCACCGCGAGGGCTGCGCCGCCTCGCTGCTGGCGGGGCTGGACGCCGCTGGACCCGCCGAGGCGATCATGCTGCTGCTCGGGGATATGCCGGGGGTCGACGCGGAGGTGATCGACGAGGTGCGCGCCGGCTGGCAGGGTGACCGTCCGTGGGCGGCGGTGACCAGCTACCGCGGGCAGCTCGGCCACCCGTTCGTGTTCTCCGCCGAGGCATTTCCAGCGCTGCGCGCGCTGCACGGCGACAAGGCGGTCTGGAAGCTGGTCGACCGCCACCCCGGCCGGGTGCTCCGTGTGCCGGTGGAGCGTGCCCTGCCGCGCGACGTCGACACGTGGGAGGACTACGAGACGGTCGCCGCCCGGTTTGCGTAAGAGGTCCGCGCGCGCCGACCCGGGAGCTTGGGCCGGCTACTCAGGGCGACGCGGGACAGAGTTCGCGCCGGCGGCGCTCCTCCGCGCTGCGGGTTTGCCTTCCTGTCTGGGGCGCCCTGAGTAGACGGTGGACCCGATATACCCAACAAACGGCGTGATCACACCCGGCTTTGCGCCCACGCCCGCCCGGCTCGGGAGCAGGTCCTCGCGCTGAGCCGTCGCGTCGCGCGGCAGCTGCTCGACATGCTCATGGTGGGCGCCGGGCATGAGGCTCACGGTAGAGGCCGCGCTGGCGTTCGGTACGGTTGCCCGATGCAAGCGCTCACCATGCAGACCGCGGTCAGAACCGATGTCGGCCGGCGTCCGAACAATGAGGATTCGGTATTTGCCACGAGCCGCCTTGTAGCAGTGGCAGATGGGGTGGGCGGCGCCTCGGCCGGTGAGGTTGCCAGCCAAACCGTGATCGACGCGATGGCCGCCCTCGACGCGAGGCGGCTCTCGCGCCAGCTCTCAGAGGAGTTCTCCGATGCCATCCGCCACGCGAACCAGACGCTCGGGTTTCTGATCTCGTGTCGACCGGGGCTCACCGGGATGGCGACCACGCTCACCGCCGTTGCGCTCGCCAACGACGGCACCTATCTGGTGGCGAATGTCGGCGACTCACGGACCTACCTGTTTCGGGACCACGGGCTGCGCCAGCTCACGCGCGATCAGAGCTACGTGCAGCTGCTGCTCGAAGCCGGCGCGATCACGACCGAGCAGGCGCGCGAGCATCCGCAACGCTCGGTGGTGCTGGACGCGCTTGACGGCCGCGATCGTGGCAGCCCTGAGATCGGCCGCTACCAGGCACGGGCCGGCGATCGGCTGCTGCTCTGCTCAGACGGGCTGTCGGACGTGGTGTCGGACACCGAGATCGCCGCCCTCCTCGAGGAGCCCTCGCGGGAATTGGCAGCCGATCGACTGATCGCGGCAGCACTGCAGGCGGGCGGCCAGGACAACGTCTCGGCTCTGGTGGCGGACCTGACCATGAGAGCTGATGCCCGCGCCGGTTGGCTCGGCGCACTGCCGCCGCGGGCGTTCCGCCGCCACTAGGCCGCTGTAGGGATCAAGCTACGAGGCGGCGAAACCGGCTGGCGCGTCATTTGACGCGCCAGCGGGTCACTTTTTTTGCCCATCTCGCGCACCCGATGTGGTAGACACCCGGAGGTGATCGGTG
>DAIQND010000081.1:0-9935 GCA_036788555.1 Solirubrobacteraceae bacterium
CGAGAGGTGGAGCCGTCGCCGAACCAGGTCAGCGCACACCGGGCCTCACCGCGCAGCCTGAAGGCCATCGCCATCCCGGTGGCCACCAGCATCATGTCCGGGAGCATCGAGACCATCCCGACGCACCCGACCTTCCGGTCGCCGAAGTGGACGTTGCCGTCGCGGCCGCGAGTCACGCCGGTGGCGCGCCCCATGTACTGCGCCAGCACCCGGGCCGGAGAGACCCCCCGGATCAGGTGCGCGGCGAGGTCACGGTGGAGGATGCAGAGCCGGTCCTGCGGTCCCATCGCGAACGCGGCGCCGGCGGACACCGCCTCCTGGCCGTAGCCGTCGTAGAAGGAGCCAGGTACCTTGCCCTGGCGGTAGAGCGTCATCGCGCGCTCTTCGAGGCCTCGCATCAGGAGCATCGCTCGCAGCAGCCAGACACGGTCCTCGAGCTGGAGATGAGCGCTGGCCCCGGCATCGGCGCCGACGGCCGGCTCAGCGATCTTGGTGGTCGCCATTCTGGTGCCTGTCCCTTCTTCCTTGGCCGGTTCGGGATCGCCGTCCGCGCCTTCCTCGGACCCTCCCGGGATCTCCGTTCAGGACCTGTTTCAGGGTAGGCCGAGCTTACTGAACCCCTCGGGCGGCAGCGCGCACTGCCACTAGCCTTTCAGGCATGGAGCTGGGCTGGGTTCACCGCCTGCGCTGGCGCCGGCGAGGTGCGTGGCTGTGGCCGGTGTTCGTCGCCGCGGTGGCCGCCGACGCCGTCCTCGGCCATCTGCGCCCGCCCGCGGGAGACAGCCAGTCGCTGCCGGCGGGCGCGCTCGCGGGGCTGGCGCTCAACCTGCTCGCCGTGCTCCTGCTTTCGCGGCCGCTGGGCGCGCTGCTGAGGCGGGTTCGCGGCGACCTGCCGGGGGTGGTGGCGCGCAACTACGCGGGCACGTCGGTCGTCATCGCGGTGACGGCGGCGCTACTTGCCGCGGGCGAGGTCCACCACGCGAGCGTGGTCGCCAACCAGAACGCGCTGCGCGATGCGACGGTGCGCGCTGAGGCGTGGATCGGGGACCGAGCGCCCGCTGAGTTTCGTCGCAACATGACGCTGGCCGACACGTTCGCGATCCAGCCCGGAAGCATCTACCGCACGTGCGTGCCCGGGAGCCACGCCGGCCGCGCCTACTGCGTGATCGTCAAGACGCAGCTCCCGTTCGCCCGCAGCGTCAGCTTTGCCGGATCGGAGCCGAACGCCATCTTCGCTCAGGGCGTCAACTAAACACGTGCCCACGCTCGCGGCGGACGCGGACCCTCCGACGAGCGCCACCAAGCGGCTGGCGCTGGTGGCCGCGATCCTCGGGTCCGGGATCGTGTTCCTCGACGGCACGATCGTCAACGTCGCGCTGCCGGCGATCCGCTCCAGCCTGCACGGCGGTCTGGCTGAACAGCAATGGGTGGTCGAGGCATACCTGCTGACCCTGGCCTCGCTGCTGTTGATCGGTGGCTCGCTCGGGGATCTGTTCGGTCGGCGCCGCGTGTTCTCGATCGGGCTGGTGGTGTTCGGCGCCTGCTCGCTGCTGTGCGCGATCGCCCCGTCAAGCGTGGTGCTGATCGGCGCGCGCGCGGCTCAGGGCGTCGGCGGAGCGCTGCTGGTTCCGAGCACCCTGGCGCTGATCATGGACACCTTCACCGAGCATGAGCGCGCGGCGGCGATCGGCAGCTGGACCGCGTGGACTGGGATCGCCACAGTGGTCGGCCCGCTCGGCGGCGGCGCGCTGGTCGAGTTTGCCTCCTGGCGGTGGATCTTCGCCATCAACATCGTCCCGGTTCTGATCACGCTGGCCCTCCTGCGGCAACTCGGTGAGGACACCCGCACCCCGGGGCACGTCGACCTGCCGGGGGCGGCACTGTGCGCGCTGGGGCTCGGCGGGCCGGTGTTCGCGCTGATCGAGCAGCCGCGGTACGGCTGGGGCAGCTCGATCGTGTTGGTCCCGCTGATCGGAGGGTTGGCCCTGCTCGGCGTGTTCGTGGCGTGGGAGCGGCGATCGCCGCAGCCGATGCTGCCGCTGGAGCTGTTTCGCTCGCGGAACTTCACCGCGGGCAACCTGACGACGCTGGCCCTGTATGGCGGGCTGGGGGTGGCGCTGTTCTTCCTGGTGGTGTTCCTTCAGCAGGTGGGCGGCTATCGCGCGCTGAACGCCGGTCTGGCCACGCTTCCGTTGACGATCATCATGTTCACGCTGTCGCGGCGCTTCGGCCAGCTCGCGGACAGGGTGGGCCCGCGACTGTTCATGTCGGCGGGCCCGGTGATCGCGGGCGCCGGCCTGCTGCTGCTGACCCGCGTCGGCGCCGGCGCCGATTACCTCACGGAGGTGCTCCCGGGAGTCGTGGTGTTCAGCGTGGGGCTGGCGGCCACCGTGGCGCCCCTGACAGCCACCGTCCTCGGTTCGGTGGCGCTCGGTCACTCCGGAGTTGCCAGCGGCGTCAACAACGCCATGTCCAGGGTCGCCAATCTGCTGGCCATCGCGGCGATCGGCGCTGTGGTCGCCAGCAGCTTTCAGGCCCGGCTGGCCAGCCAGCTGAGCGGCACATCCCTCAGCCGCTCAGGCCAGGCGGTCGTGGCCGCCGCCCATACGCGCCCGCTCGTGACGACCACGCCCGGGCTCACCGGGCAGGAACGCAGCAAGGTCGACGCCGCGCTGGTGAACGCCTCGGTCCACGCCTTCCATGTGAGCCTGGAGATCGGGGCCGGACTGGCGATCCTGGGCGGCTTGATCTCACTCGTCGGGATCGCCAACCCGCGCCGGACGGTGCCGTGCGCGGACTGTCCCGGCGGGACCCTGGTGGGCGCAAGCCGCGATGTCGAGCCGATCCCGCCGCCGGTGCCCGTCGCGCCGGCGGTGGGAGGCCAGGCCAGCCGCTGACGGTAGCCTGGCCGCCGTGAGCGAACCCTTTGTGGCGGTGGTCACCGGCGCCTCCAGCGGGATCGGCGAGGCGACGGCGAGGCGGGTGGCCCGCGAGCCGGACGCCAGGCTGGTCCTGGTGGCGCGCCGCGAGGATCGGCTCCGGCGGCTGGCCGATGAACTCGGCGGCGCCACGGTGATCGCCGCCGACCTCCTCTCAGCTGAGACGCCCGCACATATCCGCCAGACGGTCGAGCGCGAGCACGGCCGGCTCGACCTGCTGGTCAACAACGCCGGCGCGTCGTGGCGCGGGAGCTTCGCCGACGTGGGATGGGAGAACGTAGAGCGCCACATGAAGCTCAACTTCGAAGCGCAGGTGAGGCTGACCGAGGCGCTTTTGCCGCTGCTGCGCCGGACCGCGCAGCGGACCAACCGGCGGGTGGCGATCGTCAACGTCGCCAGCACGGCGGGGCGGGTTGCACGTCCGAGGGCGGGCGCCTATTCGGCCAGCAAGTTCGCGCTCGCGGGGTGGACCGACGCGCTGTACGCCGAGGAGCGCCCGCAGGGCGTCCACGTCGGGCTCGTGCTCCCGGGTTTCATCGCCACCGAGGGCTTTCCGGCCGATGAGCTGCGTGCCAACCCGCTGACCCGGCGGATCGTCTCGCAGCCGGAGCCGGTGGCTGAGGCGATCCTGGAGGCCGGGCCCGGGGGAAAGCCTGAGCGCTACGTCCCGCGCGCGTATTGGCTCGCCGCCGCGGCCCGGGTTCTCGCCCCGGCGCTGGTCCGCCGGGTGACCGCCGGCGAGGGCTTCACGACCGCCACCGGTTTGCCGAGCGACAAGCACGACTAAAAAGCTACGGTGGTGTAAATAATGTGGGAGTATGCCTGCGCCAACCCCCACTCAGGAGCCCCAGTCGATGAACTTACCCCGCCGCGTAGCCGTGCTCGGCGGCATCCGGATCCCGTTCGCCCGCCAGAACGGGCCCTACGCCCAGGCGTCAAATCAGGACATGTTGACCGCGACGCTCGACGGGCTGGTGGAGAGGTTCGGCCTCCAGGGTCAGGTCCTGGGCGAGGTGGCGGCGGGCGCGGTGCTCAAGCACTCGCGTGACTTCAACCTGACCCGCGAATGTGTGCTCGGCTCGCATCTGGCGCCGGAGACGCCCGCCTACGACGTCCAGCAGGCCTGCGGAACCGGACTCGAGACGACGATCACCGTCGGCGGCAAGGTCGCGCTGGGCCAGATCGAGGCCGGGATCGCGGGCGGGGTCGACACCACCTCAGACGCGCCCCTGGCGCTCAACGAGGACCTGCGTGAGGTGCTGCTCGAGGCCTACCGGGCGAAGTCGAACGCCGCTCGCCTGAAGGCGCTGGCCAAGATCCGCCCTCAGTACATCGTTCCCGAGATGCCGCGCAACGCCGAGCCGCGCACGGGCCTGTCGATGGGCGAGCACACCGCGATCATGGCCAAGGAATGGGGGGTCGGGCGGGCCGAACAGGATGAGCTCGCGGTCGAGAGCCACCACAAGCTTGCGGCCGCGTATGACACCGGCTGGCTCGACGATCTGGTGATGCCCTACCTGGGGCAGGAGCGCGACCAGAACCTCCGCCCCGACACCAGCGTCGAGAAGCTCGGCAAGCTGGGCCCGGTGTTCGGCGGGGCCGAGGGGACGATGACCGCCGGCAACTCCACGCCGCTCTCCGACGGCGCCTCCGCGGTTCTGATCTCGAGCGAGCAGTGGGCGACCGAGCACGGGATCGCGCCGCAGGCGTTCCTGGTGGACGCCGAAACGGCCGCCGTGGACTATGTCCACAAGCGCGAGGGCCTGCTGATGGCGCCCGCCTACGCGGTGCCGCGGCTACTCGCGCGCCACGGGCTCGGCCTCCAGGACTTCGACTTCTACGAGATCCACGAGGCGTTCGCAGCGCAGGTGCTGTGCACGCTGCGCGCCTGGGAGGACCCGGTGTTCTGCAAGGAACGACTCGGGCTCGATCAGCCCCTGGGCTCGATTGATCGCGCCAAGCTCAACGTCCACGGTGGATCGCTGGCCGCCGGCCACCCGTTCGCCGCCACCGGCGGACGGATCGTGGCGACGCTGGCCAAGGAGCTGCATGAGAAAAAGAGCGACGCCCCCGCACGCGGGCTGATCTCGATCTGCGCCGCCGGGGGTATGGGGGTCACCGCGATCATGGAGGCTGCCTGATGGCCGACCGATACCAGCAGCTGATCAACACGCCTGTGGGGCGGGTCGTCTCAAAGCAGATCGGGCTGCCCGCGCCCGTCGAGCTCGAGCGCTACGCGCCGGGCCGGCCGGTGATCTCAGGGCCGGTGCTGCTGGGCGCCGCAAGCGGCGGCGCGCTGGCCGGGGCGGCGGCGAAGGTGCTGGCGGCGGTCGAGGCCGATGTGCGCACGCCGCTTCAGGAGGAGGCACGGCAGGCGGCAGCGGACGCCGACCTCGAAGCATCGATCTTCAATCCCGAGGTAGCGACCGAGGACGATCGGTTCAAGGCGCTGATCTTCGACGCCAGCGGGATCGCCGACAGCGCTCAGCTGCGCGAGGCCTATGAGTTCTTCCATCCGACGATCCGGCGGGTGCGCAGTTCGGGCCGGGTGATCGTGCTCGGCCGCCCGCCCGACGCCTCCGGGAAGCCGCCCGCGGCGGTCGCGCAGCGGGCGCTAGAGGGACTCACCCGCTCGATCGGCAAGGAGGTCCGCCGCGGCGCGACCGCGCAGCTGATCTACGTGGAACCGGGCGCCGAGGACCAGCTCGAGTCCACGCTGCGCTTCTTCCTCTCGCCCAAGTCGGCCTATGTCTCCGGTCAGGTGATCCGGGTCCGCACCCCGGTCGCGTCCTGCAGCAGGGTGGACTGGGACCAGCCGCTGAACGGCAAGGTCGCGCTGGTGACCGGCGCCTCGCGCGGGATCGGGGCATCGATCGCCGAGGTGCTGGCACGCGACGGGGCGCACGTTGTCGGTCTCGACGTTCCGGCCCAGGCCGGGGAGCTCGCGGCGGTCGTGGGTCGCTTCGGCGGCTCGTCCTTCACGGTCGACATCACCGACGAGGACGCCCCCGAGGTGATCGCCTCGCACCTGCTCGAGCAGCACGGCGGTGTCGACGTGGTCGTGCACAACGCCGGGGTCACGCGCGACAAGACGCTCGGGCGGATGAGCGATGACCAGTGGCGGATGGTGCTCGAGATCAACCTGATCGCCCCGCAGCGGATCGACCGCGAGCTGTTCGCGCGCGAGGCGGTCCGCGCGAACGGACGGATCGTGCTCGTCTCCTCGATCAGCGGGATCGCCGGCAACGCCGGACAGACCAACTACGCCACCTCCAAGGCCGGGATCATCGGGATCGTCGAGGCGTTCGCACCCGGCGTCGCCGAGCGCAGCGCGACGCTCAACGCCGTCGCTCCGGGCTTCATCGAGACGCAGATGACCGCGGCGATGCCGATCGCCACCCGCGAGGCGGGGCGGCGGATGAACAGCCTCCAGCAGGGGGGGCTGCCGGTCGACGTCGCCGAGACGATCGCCTGGTATGCCAACCCAGGCTCGGCCGGGGTCAACGGGCAGGTCACCCGGGTGTGCGGCCAGAGCCTGATCGGAGCCTAGGCATGGCCGAGCGCGTCCTGTCCAGCTCGCCCAGCATGCTCCCGTTGTTCGCGCGCGCCGGCGCAGCGATGATCCCCGGCAGCTCGCGGCTGCCGTTCGTCGGCTCGGGCCCGCGCTCCGGGGAACTGCCCGACCTGACACTGGTGCTCGAGGACGTGGCGGTCGACCGCGAGCGGCTGGCCGACTACGACCGGGTGTGCAAGTTCCCGCTGCGCGATCAGCTGCCGGCGACCTATCCGCACATGCTCGCGTTCCCGCTGCAGCTGTCGCTGATGACCGATCCGGGGTTCCCCTTCCCCGCCCTCGGCCTGGTGCACATCGCCAACCAGATCGTGCAGCACCGGCCGATCCGGATCTCCGAGGAGCTGCAGATCAAGGTCTGGGCGACCGGGCTGGGCCCGCATCCGCGCGGCACCCAGTTCGACCTGCGTTCGGAGGCGCGGGTGGGCGGTCAGCTGGTCTGGTATGAGGTATCGACGATCCTCAGACGCGGGGGCTCCCACGGGGACGGCGCCGAGCGGACCCACGGGGACGGCGCCGAGCGGACCCACGGGGACGGCGCCGAGCGGACCCGGGGGGATGGCGCCGAGCGGACCCGGGGGGGTGGCGCCAAGCGCCGAGCCTCCGAGGAGGCCGCGCTGCCGGTGAGCGCCACCTGGCGGCTGCCCGGCGACCTGGGTCGTCGCTACGCGGCGGTCTCAGGTGACCGCAACCCGATCCACATCCACCCGCTCAGCGCGCGGCTATTCGGGTTCCCCACCGCGATCGTCCATGGCATGTGGACCAAGGCGCGGTGCCTGGCGGCGCTCGACCCGCGGCTGCCCGAGAGCTTCAGCGTCGAGGTGGAATTCAAGAAGCCGATTCTGCTCCCGGCCACGGTGGAGTTCTCCGAGGCCGAGGACGCCGGCGGGATCAGCTTCGCCGTCCGCGGCGCGGGCAAGGGGACGCCGCACCTCGACGGGCGCGTCAGCTTCGCCTAGCGGGCGTCAGCTTCGGGCTCGGTCTCGTCCAGTTCGTCGAACACCTGGCGGATCGCGTCGAGCACGGCGGCCGCGGCGATGAGCTCGCCTTCGCTGAAGCGCTCGAGTGCCGCGCGCCAGCGGGGCTCATAACGAGCCCGGCGCTCCTCGATCACCGCGCGGCCGCGATCGGTCAGCGACGTGAGCACGATGCGCTTGTCGTGCTCGGAGCGGATGCGGGTCACCAGACCCGCGGCGGCCAGGCCATCGAGCATCTCGGCGACGGTGGCGGCGGACACGCCGGCGGCCAGCGCCAGCTCACGTGAGGACTGCGGCTCCTCGCACATGTGCAGCCCGAACAGCAGCCCGTACTGGGCATAGCTGAGCTCGCCCGGGCGATGGGTCTCGCGGCCTCGCAGGCGGCGAACGGCGGCGGTTGCCGCCTTGAACGCCCGGCCCACGGCTTCGACCCTGTCGGTCGGGACGGGCGGCGTCTCGAGGGTCATGCCGCCGCCGCTTCCAGCGCCGCGTCGTGCGCCGCCTCGGCCTGCTTGGGATGCGCGGCGCGGGCCGCCCGCTCAGCGCGGACCAGCAGGATGCACGGGAAGATCGCGATCGCCGCCATGAACGCCGAGGCCCAGAACGCGGTCCCGTAGGCGCCCGCCATCCCGGCCAGCGTGTGCTGGGAGACCAGCGAGCGCTGGAGCACCACCGCCAGCACGGCGGTGCCAATCGATCCGCCGATCCGCTGAAGCACGTTCAGCTGTGGCGAGGCGTCGGCCAGCTCCGAGCGCTTGAGCGACGCGAACGCCGCGGTCATCGCCGGCATCATCCCGAAGCCGATCCCGGTGCCCCGGAACACCATCGCCACCGACAGGCCGACGATCGAGGTATGGGCCCCGATCAGCCCGAAGGGGATCGTCAGCAGCGTGGTGATCACGACTCCCACCAGCGCCACCGGACCACCGCCATAGCGGTCGGTCAGCTTGCCCCCGATCGGCATCGCGACCGCGGCGCCGAGCCCCTGGGGTGCCATCAGCAGCCCCGCGTTGACCACGCTCTCATGGCGGATCTCCTGCCAGTAGAGGGGCAGCAGGATCATCCCGCCAAACAGCGCCGCCGCCAGCGCGAACATCGAGACCGAGGCGGTGGAGAAGGTGGGGCGGCGATACAGGCGGACATCAAGCAGCGGACGCGGGATCCGCAGCGCCAACACGACGAACACGGCGATCAGGGCCAGTCCGCCGAAGCACGGTCCGATCACCCGGGCCGAGGTGAAGCTTCCGGTGGAGCCGATCTCGGCGAGGCCGTAGGTCAGGAGCGCGGCGCCGCCGCTCATCAGCACCAGCCCGCGGAAGTCGAGGCGTCCGGCGTCCCCGGGCTTCACCCACGGCAGCGTCCGCAGCGCCAGGATCACGGCGATCACGCCGACGGGGACGTTGACGTAGAAGATCCAGCGCCAGCTGATGTTCTGAATGATCACGCCGCCAAGGGTCGGCCCCAGAATCGGGGCAAGCATCATCGGCACCGCGATGATGCTCATCACCCGTCCCATCCGCCTGGGGCCGGCTGCCTCGCCCATCATCTGCATGCCGATCGGCATCACCATGCCGCCGCCGATTCCCTGGAGGACGCGGAAGAAGATCAGCTCGGGCAGCGAGGTGGCCAGGCCGCAGAGCGCCGAGCCGGCGGTGAACAGGACCAGCGAGATGAGATAGATCTGCTTGGCGCCGAGCCGGCGGCCGGCCCAGCCGGTGACTGGGATCACCGCGGCCAGCGCGAGCATGTAGCCGGTGACCACCCACTGGACCTGGTCGACGCTCGAGTGAAGGTCATGCCCGAGCGTGGCCAGCGCGACGTTGACGATCGTCGTGTCGAGGATCGACATGACCGATCCCAGCATCACGACCATGCTCACGCGCCAGAGCGCGGCGTCTATCTTGTCGGTGGCGGCGGGCTCGGTGGCGGCGGGCTCAGTCACCGTGATTCATTCGGCTCCGAAACATTCGGCACCGAACAATATCACGGGCGGCAGGCGGAGAGGGCGCGACGAGCCGCCGCCTGCCGCTGCGCGGCTATCTTCCGTTGCAATGGCCACTTTCGCCGAGCTCGGCCTGTCCGAGGAGATTCTCGCGTCGCTGCGCGATGTGGGCTACGACACGCCCACCCCGATCCAGGAGCAGGCGATTCCGCCGTTGCTCGAGGGCCAGGACGTGATCGGCCAAGCCCAGACCGGGTCGGGCAAGACCGCGGCCTTCGGGCTGCCGATGATCCAGTACGTCGACCCGGCCGAGGACGAGCTCCAGGCGCTGGTGCTCACGCCGACGCGGGAGCTCTGCATCCAGGTGACCCAGGCGCTGCGGACCTACGGTGCGCGCCGGGGGGTTGACGTCGTCGCGGTGTTCGGCGGCGCCCCGATCCGCTCGCAGCAATCGCAGCTTCGCGCCGGCGGGCAGATCGTGGTGGGCACGGTGGGTCGGGTCAAGG
>DAIQND010000082.1:0-6134 GCA_036788555.1 Solirubrobacteraceae bacterium
CCTCAAGCGGGCGGCCGAGGAGGTCACTCTGATAGAGCGCCCACACGGCGGCCCGGCGCTGATCACTCCGAAGCATCGCTCGGCACGTGCTCAGGCACGCGAAACGTACTCGCCCGAGCGCGTATCGACCCTTACGACATCGCCGACGTTGATGAACAGCGGCACCTGGATCCGGGCTCCGGTCTCGAGCACCGCGGGTTTCGTCCCCCCGCCTGAGGCGGTGTCGCCACGCAGCCCAGGGTCGGTTTCGGCCACCTCCAGGTCGGTGGCGCTCGGCAGCTGCACGTCAGCCGGCCGCTCGTCGATGTAGAGCAGTTCGATCTCGGTGGACTCGCGCATCCACTGAAGCGCGTCTCCCAAGGTGCCCACGGGGATCGCCACCTGCTCGTAGGTCTCGGAATCCATGAAGTGAGCGTCGGTCCCGTCCTGGTAGAGGTACTGCATCCGGCGGGTCTCGGTCCGCACCGGGCGGAACTTCTCGCCCGCCCTGAACGTGCGGTCGATCACCGCGCCGTCGCTGGCCCGGCGCAGCTTGGTGCGCACAAACGCCCCACCCTTCCCGGGCTTGACGTGCTGGAACTCGACGATCTTGTAGACCGTGCCGTCCACGTCGATGTGGGTTCCGTTGCGAAACTGGTTGGTGCTGATCGCCATGCTTGCTCCCGCACCCGAGCTTAGCCCGGCGTGAGGCTGGCCGCCATACCGGCGGGCTCGCGTGACCCCCGGCGCGCCCCGATGGCAGGCGAATAGAGGCGGATGGCTAGTGCCCCGCCCGCGACGGCTGACAGTCCGATGAAGATGGCCGCCTGTTCATCGGTCGAGAGCCCGAAGCCGGGCCGCGGCATCTCCTGGAAGGCAAACCAGGCGCACGCGGAGGCGGCGAGCGCCGCGACCGGGAGGCGGCTCGCGCCGTGCGCCTCCCAAGCCCCCAGGGCCAGCAGGAACGGCAGCGTGTAGTAGGAGATATCCCAAGGGTCGAGGACGCAGCGCATCAGCAGGACAAGCGCCAACAGCAGCAGCGCATCGGCCTGACGGGCCGGGCCGCGGCGTTGGCCGTCCGAGCCGTGGGCGCGCACCAGGATGAAGGCTGCGCTCAGCCCGAAGGCGAGCAGGACGATCAGCGGGTGCGCAACGGTGGACAGCCAGGGCGGCGCAGTCCGATAGCCGATCGCCAACGGATGCGCGGCCAGATCGCCGCCCGGGCTGCCGAAGAACCACCACGCCTGCCAGCGCTGAAACGTCGTGCCGGTGCTCGCGGCGGCGCCGGCATGAGCCGCGGCACCGCCCGCCCACGCGAAGGGCGCGAGCATGATCGCGGCAGCCGTCGCCGCCGAGATCGCCGCCCGCACCCGGTGGCTGCAGAGCGCTGCCAGCACCGGACCAACCGCGACCAGGGCCCAGTCCTTGTTGGCAATTGCCAGTCCGAGCAGCAATCCGGCCAGGCCCGGTCGGTGACCGAGTGCCGCGAGGACGGCCGAGACGCACAGGACGCCCCCGAGAATCTCCTCCGGATGGCCCCAGCGAATCGCTTCAACGGCCATTGGGTTGGCGGCGCACACCGCGACCGCAAGGGCCTGCACCAGCGGAGCCTTCCCTCGCGAGCGGAGCCGCGCGGCAAGCCAGAGTCCGAGTCCGACCGCAGCCAGCAAGCACATGAGCGCCGAGCTCCGATACAGCCAGTCGCCGTCGCCGCCCGCGACGTGGGTGAGCAGCAGGACGGGAGCCCGGAGGAGCAGCGACCCTCCGTAGCTCGGCGCCAGGGTCAGGAACTTCGACATGTGCCCCGCGACCAGCGCCTCGACCGCTGGGCGTGCCTCGGCGCCGTAGTCAGGCCAGCCTGGCTGCCTGAGGGCGAGCAGGCAGACGCCGGCCACCGCCGCAGCCGCGGTCAGCACGCAGAGCGGGGCACCGCTGTCACGCGGCCGTGCAGCCATGATGATCGGTATCGACTGTCGCCCGGCGCCGCTTGAGGCTCAGTCGACGAGCCGCAGCGCCTTGGAGATGCCGGTGAGGATCTCGCAGCCGTCGCCGGTCACTACCACGAGGTCCTCGATGCGTACCCCGAGCTGGCCAGGCAGGTAGATGCCAGGCTCAACCGTCACGACGTTCCCGGCCTGCAGGACCGCCTCTGACCTGTGCGAGAGCCGAGGGCCCTCGTGGATCTCGAGGCCGACGCCGTGGCCCAGGCCGTGCCCGAACCGCTCGCCATAGCCCGCGGCCGCGATCACGGCGCGCGCCGCGGAGTCGACCGCGCGCGCCTCAACTCCCGCCCGAATCGCCTCGAGCCCGGCGAGCTGGGCCTCGAGCACGACCTCGTAGACCTCGCGCTCGCGCTCGCGCGGCCGCCCCGTCGCCACCGTGCGCGTGCAGTCGGAGCAGTATCCCTCCAGCTCGGCTCCCCAATCGATCACCACCAGTTGCCCAGGCTCGATCTCGACTCCACGCGGTTCGGCGTGAGGGAGAGCGCCGTGCGGCCCGCCGGCCACGATCGCCTCGAAACTCGGGCGCGTGGCGCCATGGTGATGCATCCGCTCAGTCAGGGCAAACGCCAGGTCCCGCTCGGTTCGCCCCACCAAGCCTCGGCTCAGCAGCTCCTCGAGAGCGCAGTCGGCGACCCTCGTGGCCTCACGGAGCCGCGCGATTTCACCGGGCTCCTTGACCGCGCGCAGGCGCTCGGCCAATCCGTCAACCGCCACCAGCTCCACGCGGTCGGGCAGCTTCTGACGCAGCTCGCGGTGGGTTTGAACGGTCACACTCGTCGCCTCGAACCCCAGCCGCAGCGGGCCGGTGGGGAGGAGCTCGGCGATCATGTCGATCAGCTCGAGCGGCGCCTGGTGGCGGTCGAAGCCAGGATCGACCTCTTCCGCGGCCTGCTCGACGTATCGGAAGTCGGTGACGAACACCCGGGTTCGCGGGCCGATCAGGGCCAGGCCGTTGCTGCCCGTGTAGCCCGTGAGGTAACGGACGTTGACGAGGTTGGTCACCAGCATCGCGTCGACCTCAGCCTCGGGGACAAGCGCTGTCAGCCGCGCGGCGCGATCGCTCACCTGGGCAGCGGTCATCCCGACAGCTCCTTCTTCAGGCGTTCGAGTGCTTCCCGGTAACCGCCCGGGCCCCGGCCCGCGATGCGCACCAGGCACAGCTCGCTCAGCACCGAGTGGCGCCGCCACTGCTCACGGTTGTCGATGTTGGACAGATGAACCTCGACCGCCGGCAGCATGGCGAGCTCGAGCGCGTCGCGGATCGCGTATGAGTAGTGCGTCCAGGCCCCGGGATTCAGCACCAACCCATCGGCCAGCCCCTCGAGGCGGTGTAGGCGCTCGACGAACTCCCCCTCGTGGTTGGTGCGAAAGAAGCTCACCGCCAGGCCGAGCTCCTGCGCCGCCGAGCCGATTCTCAGCTCGAGCTCCTCCAGCGTCAGCCTGCCGTAGATGGCCGGATCACGCCGGCCCAACTGGTCAAGGTTGACGCCGTGCATCACCTCGATGCGGTTGCGGATCGCGCTCACGCCACCAACTCTCGCACGGCGGCGATCAGTTCGCGCGGCTCGACCGCGCATCCGGGCCGTGGCTCGCCCGGACGATCGAGCAGGACGAACGGAACCGGACCCTCCCCCACCCGCTTCTTGTCGCGCACGGTGGCCATCACCACGGCATCGGGATCGACGCCGTCGAGCGTCGTCGGAAGCCCACGCTCAGCCAGCAGTTCGGCGACCTCGCGCCGCAGCTCACTCAATCCAGACAGTCGCAGGGCGGCGAGGAGCCCAAGCGCCACGGCCTCTCCGTGACGGTACCGGGCATACCCGGTGGCCGTTTCGAGGGCATGACCGACCGTGTGGCCGAGATTGAGGACCTGGCGGATCCCGCCGTCGCGCTCATCGCGGGCGACGATCCGGAGCTTGGTCCTCACACACGCGGCGATGATCTCGGTGGAGCCGGGATCGGCACCCGCCCGGATCGATTCCCACAGCGTGCCACCGGCGATCAATGCCGTCTTCAGCACCTCGGCGAACCCTGCCCGCAGCTCGGCGGGCGGAAGCGTCTCCAGCAGAGCCGGGTCGGTGATCCCCGCCGCCGGCAGGTGATACGCCCCCACATAGTTCTTCGCCTCGGCCAGGTCGACCCCGGTCTTGCCCCCGTAGGCGGAGTCGACCTGCGCGACCAGGCTGGTTGGCAGCTGCAGGTAGCGAACCCCTCGCTGATAGGTGGCGGCGCAGAATCCCGCCAGGTCCCCCACGACGCCGCCGCCGAGCGCCACGACCAAGTCGCGTCGAGTCATCCCGGCCCTCGCCAGCTCGGTCCAGACGATATCGGCGTGGGCGACCGTCTTTGACTGCTCTCCAGGCATGATCGTCACCTGGGAGCTCACACCGGTGACCAGCTCGCCGTGAAGCCGTCCGACGTTGCCGTCGGTGACCAGGAAGCGGCGGCCACTGACGACGGGCGGCCAATAATGCTCCTGCCTGAGCACGCCGGATCCGATGTACACGGGATACTCACCGGATTCAGCCGCCGCCCACAGCATCCGCGCGCCGCATGGCAGCCCCTCCCGGGCCTGCAGGATGCGTTCGATCGCCGGGCGTCGCTGCGCCGGGACGGTCACGTCGGCGAGACTCGCGTAGAGCGGCTCGCGTTGCTGATGGAGCTGGCCGAAGCTCGCCTGGTCGGAGGCCAGCGGCCGATCACCGCCCCCGACCCGCAGCCAGGCGGTGTCCCGGTCGACGTCGATCCAGATGACCAGGTGGCGCTCCAGGGCGTTCCGCACGTCCGGATGACCAACGGCTCCACCGCCCAGGGCGAGAACCCGAGGACCCGGCGCCCCGAGCAGCTCGAGCGTCACCCGCCGCTCGAGGGTGCGGAAGCTGGCCTCGCCGTCCTCCGCAAAGATCCGGCTTATCGGCTTACCGGCCCGGTCTTCGATCGCCCGGTCGACGTCTCTCAGCTCACGCCCGAGCGCCTCCGCCGCGGCCTGCGCCGCGCTGGATTTTCCGGCGCCCATGAAGCCGATGAAGACGATCGCGCGGTCGGCGGGGAGCGGCATCCCCGTAGGATCGCAAGCCCGCCTAGGCGGGACTCGTCTGGGGGACCTGCCGGCTGGCACGGCCACGCAGTCTTCCGGCAAGGCCGGGCGCGTAGAGCGCCGTGAACGCTGCGACCAGGGTGGGGATCACCATGGCCAGGAACACCAGCGACTGCTCGTCGGCAGTGAAGCCGTGCTTTGGGGTCGCCCACTGCGTGAGCCACCAGCAGGCCCCCGCGCCGACGAGCGCGAGCACGGGGGGCCGCACGTCGCAGCGCACCTCCCAGACGAGCAGCGCGATCAGGAACGGGAGCGGGTAGTACCAGTTGTCCCACGGGTCCAGGGCGCATCGCAAGAGCAACAGGAACGCCAGCAACAGCAACGCTTCCTGGGAAGGGCGGCGCGCGGCGCGCCGGCGCAGCCACGCACAGGTCAGGGTGAGCGGCGCCGCCACGGCGACGATCAGCGGGTGAGCGGCGCTCGTCAACCAGCCAGGCTCCAGACGCGTCGCCCACGGCTCGGACGCGATGACTCGGTGCAGGGGTGGCCCGAGGAACCACCAGACCTGCCAGGGGCTGAAGATCACGTTGCCGGTCGCGGCGGCACCCTTGACCTGGGTGACGAACCCTCCGGCGAACGCGAGCGGCAGCAGAATCAGGGCGGCAATGACGCCGGCTGGAAGGAGCGCGCGCAACCGCCGGCCGGGCAGCGCCAGCCACACCGGCCCTACGGCGAGGGCCGCCCATTCCTTGTTGGCGACCGCCAGCCCGAGCAGCACGCCGCTCCAGAGGGGCTTGTCCTCGATCGCCGCCAGCACGGCAGCAACGCACAGCACGGCTCCGAGGAGCTCCTCCGGGTGCCCGCTCTCCAGCGCCAGCAGGGTTATGGGGTTCGCGGCGCAGAGGCCGAGGACGGTCACGCGCGTGATCAGCGGAGCTCCGCGCGCGCGCAACCGCGCGACGAGCCAGACTCCGAGGACGCCGGTGGCGATCAGGCAGGGCGCCGCGGACAGACGATAGATCGACAGCTCGCCGCCGCCCCAGAGCTTGGTCAGCAGGACGAACGGCGCCCGTAGGATCAGCGACCCGCCGTAGGAGGGGGCGAGTTGGAGAAAT
>DAIQND010000082.1:6163-9858 GCA_036788555.1 Solirubrobacteraceae bacterium
CTCGGCCCCGGCCAGCGGGTGCCCGCCCACCAGAGCGTCAAAGGCCGGCCGCGCCTCCCGGTCGTAGTCGGTCCACGCCCAGTCGGAGAGCTCGAGCCAGGCGACGATCAGGATCGCGAGCGCGGCGCCGGCCGCGGCCGGCAGGTTCTCGCGCACCCTCGAACGCATAGCGCTCGTATCGACACCGACCCAGCGCTGCTTGAGGGATCAGTCGGCGGTCGGTCGAGAGCCGATCCGCTGCTCGTAGGCAGCGAGCGCCTGACGCACGTCCTCGATGTGATCGCCGCCGAACTTCTGGCGGTAGGCATCCGCCAGCACGAAGGCGACCATCGCCTCCCCCACCACCCCAGCCGCGGGAACCGTCGTCGAATCCGTCCGCTCCCGGAGCGCCTCGGCCGGCTCGTGGGTGGTGATGTCAACCGAGCGCAGTGGTTTGGTCAGCGTCGGCAACGGCTTCATCCACGCGGTCAGCACCAGCGGCTCCCCCGATGTCATGCCGCCCTCGATCCCGCCCGCTCGATTGGTCTGGCGGTGGTAGCCGCGCTCCGGGCTCCAGAAGATCTCGTCGTGAGCCTGGGATCCGGGTAGCCCGGCCACCTCCACCCCGTCGCCGATCGCGAGGCCCTTGATCGCCGGGATCGAGAGCATCGCCTGCCCGAGCCTCCCATCCAGGCGCTCCTCCCAGGACGCGTACGATCCGAGGCCGGGCGCGACTCCGAAGGCCAGAACCTGGAAGGCCCCACCCAGCGACTCGTTTGCCTTGCGCAGACGGTTGATCTCCTCGACCATCGCCTCACCGGCTTCAGCGTCGAGAGCGCGAACCGGGGACTCGTCAACCCCCGTCAGGTCCTCCGGGCGCAGGTCGGTCCGCCATGGCGCTCGCACCGCTCCGATCTGGGTGACATGGGAGAAGACCTCGACGCCCAGCGTCCTCAAAAACGCCTTCGCGACCGCGCCTCCGGCGACGCGCGCCGCCGTTTCCCGGGCACTGGCCCGCTCGAGCACGTCGCGGACGTCGGTCAGGCCGTACTTCTGGGTGCCAGCCAGATCGGCGTGGCCGGGGCGCGGCAGGTGAACCTCGGGAACTTCAGCCTCGACGGGCCACGGGTTCATCCGCTCCTCCCAATTCTTGTAGTCGAGGTTTTGCACCTGCAGCGTCACCGGGCTGCCGAGGGTGCGGCCGTGGCGGATGCCGCCCGTGACCTTGACCCGGTCGCGTTCGATCTTCATCCGTCCACCGCGGCCGTGACCAAGCTGACGGCGCGCGAGGTCGCGATCGATCGCCTCCCGCTCGACCGGCAACCCGGCGGGCAATCCCTCCACGATGCAGGTGAGTCCGGGGCCGTGCGATTCACCGCCGGTGATCATCCGTAGGCGCGCCATGAGCCGGCTAGCTTACGGGGCCGACCCCGCGGGGTCGGGTCCGCCTGGGGCTCGGCCGTGAGCGGGGCCGCGCCCCAGGCGCTCGGCCGTGAGCGGGGCCGCGCGTCGCCGGATCGGCGAGCGCCAGCCGATCGGCTGAGGCTAATAGCGCCCGGTGACGCCGACGACGAGGTGCTGGCCCGTTGCAGAGAACAAGCTGAAGCGCAGGGTGAGCGTCAGGTGGCTCAGGCGCCCGAGCTTGAGCGACATGGCCTTGGCCAGCTTGAGCCGCAGCTTTACGATCCCGGTCCTGATCTGCGCCGTCGTGCCCCGACCGACCACGACCGGGGTGCCGCGCTGCGCTTTTAGCCCCGCCTGCTCGGCGGCGGCGTCCGGGATGGACAGCTCCACGGTTCCGTTCGCCGCCTGGTTGGAGCTCACGAGCACGGCCAACCCGCTGCGAAGCATGGCGTGGAGCCCCTGCGGCAGAAGCAACAGCTGCACACGAACGGCTGCGGCCGTTACATCAGCAGCCGGGTGACCGGCGGCCTGTGCGCGGAGAGAGGGATTCCAGGATCGAGTCCCGCTCTTCTGGGATTGGTCAGAGCGGCTGAGAACCGCCTGAGCGCTCGTGGCCGAGAACAAGATCGCGACCAGGGTGCCCCCGGTGGAGATCCAGCGGCGCATCAGCCGCTCCCGACCGTCAGGTTGCGCAGGTCGCGGACCGCTCCGAGGCTCGGCTCGTAGGCAAACAGAGACAGGGCGCTGAGCGGCGAGTTCCGCAGCAGCTTCTGTCCAGCGGCCGAGAAGGCGCGGCGCGCGCTCTGAGCTGCGGCCACCGAGGGGTGATCGACCGTCCGGATACGGGTGACCTCGAACAGCGCCGCCTCTGAGACGCCGGCGGCGGAAAGCGCACCGACGGCTTCGGTCTGGCCCTTGGGCAGCGACAGCAGCTCGCAGTCGAGCGGACCTGGAACGCAGGTGCCCGGACCCTTGACCGCCGCGCCCGGCAGCACCGCGAACAGTACGCGGCTGCCTCCCTCGAGCACACCGAGCTCGACGAGCAGCGGGGGCTGTCGCACGGGAAGCGTGCTCAGGCGCTCGAGCGGGTCGATCGTGTCGAGGCCACCGGAGGGGGTTGTGATCGCCACCGCCACCTGATATGACTGGTTCGGAGCCAGTCCCGCGGGCGCGGGTTGTGGCTTCGGAGCGCTGGGGACCGGGGACGGCGGGCCTGAAGGGGAGATGGGAGCCGTGCCCGACCCTGTCGGAAGCCCGCCGACGGACGATCCGGACTGCGAGGTTGCGCTGGACGGGCCGCTGATGGCGCTGAGCGCGTTTTGCGCCGCCGCCGACGTGCTGGCCACCGCCGTCGACACCGCCGTCACCGTACTGGCCGCGGGGAGCGTGCGGGACGTCGCAGCCCCCGCAGCCGCGCCGAACGGGTCGCGAGCCGGGCCGCTGAGCGCCGAGTGAGCAGGCGTCGCCTGCTCGTTGATCGCCGGCAGGGTCGTCGCGGGAGACGGTGGAGGAGTCGGGAGCGGGACCTGTGCCACCGGCGTTGGACTCGGGGACTTCGACAAAAGCAGGGGAACGGCCACCAGCGCCGCGAGCAGCACGACCGCCGCCGGCCACAGCTTCTTGTGCCGCAGCTCGCCCAGGATCCCGCGGGCGAACCGCGTCACAACGGAGAAATCGAGGTCTAGGTTCATCGCACCGGAGCAGCGGTCACGACCGCCGCCGGAACCGACCCGCTGGGGCTCGGGTTCGAGACGGTCTGGGTGGTTGACGAAGCGGGACCGGCCGCCGTGGCTCCATTGAGGAGTCCTTGGGAGGGCGGAAGCAGGTATGTCGTTGCCGAAATCGTGGCCGTGATCTCCGGGAAGCTCGTGCCTCCCTGGAGGTTGATGGAGTTCAGCGTCATCAGGCGTCCGCTCACCGACAGCTGGCGATTGGAGGCGACAACGAACCGCTGGAGGCGACCGAAGAAATCAGCCAGATGGAAGAAGTTGCCGCTGAAGGTGAAGGTGAACGGCTCGACCGGGAAGCCAGCCGGACCGACCGTCGCCCCAGGGGGGAGAGCCGCAGTTGAAGCGGCGGCCGAGGTCCCGCTCGTGGAGGTCGCGCTCGGGGGTGCGCTCGGGCCGCTGCCCCCGCCCTGGCCGGCGTTGAAGGTCAGGCTCTGAAAGTCCACCCGCGCCGCCTTGGCGGCCGCGGACAGCTGATAGATCAGTGATGGCGTGTCGTCATCGGTTGGAACCGCCTCGCCGAGGCGGACAAGCGTGGTGTAGCTGCTCGCGAATGCGTTGCGGGCCCCGGTCCCGGCCGCCATT
>DAIQND010000083.1:0-9771 GCA_036788555.1 Solirubrobacteraceae bacterium
GCAACGGCAGGGACCTTGCTCAGCTGGCCATGACCGGGGCGACCGGGCTCGCTGGTCTCGCCGCCCTGAGCGTGTTGAAGCCGGTGTCCACCACTCTCACCCTCGGAAGCGGGGTCAGCGGGGGCCTCTTCACGCCGACGTTCAGCTTCGGGGCAGTGCTCGGCGCGTTCCTGGGGCACTCCTGGTCACATCTCTGGCCGGGGAGCGACCCCGCGAGCTATGCGGTGATCGGGGCGGGAGCGATGCTCTGTGCGGGAATGCAGGCGCCCATCGCGGCCGTCGCCTTTGCCATCGAGTTGACCGCCAACTCGGACAAGATCATGGTCGCGCTGCTCCTGGCTGCGGCGGGGGCCATCCTCACCTGTCGCCGATTCGAGCAGCGCTCGGTGTATTCCGCCCGGTTGCCGCTGCACTGGATGTGGTGGCCGGCGATCGGAGGGCTGATCATCGGTCTCGGCGGGCTGGTGGAACCGCGTGCGCTGGGCGTTGGCTACGACGTGATCCGCGAGCTGCTGCGGGGCCAGGCGGGGCTGTCGCTGGTGGTCGGGATCCTGATCGTGAAGTCGCTGATCTGGTCGCTGTCACTCGGCTCCGGCACCTCCGGAGGCGTGCTCGCGCCGATGTTCATGATCGGCGGCGCCCTCGGCGCGCTCGGCGCCCACGTGCTCCCGGCGGCTCCGCCCGGATTCTGGGCGCTGATGTGCCTGGCGGGGGTGATCGGGGGGGTGATGCGAGCGCCGTTCACCGCGGTTGTGTTCTCGATCGAGCTGACCCACCGCTGGGGCGGGATCCTCCCGCTGCTGATCACCGCAACCGCCGCGTACCTGGTGACGGCGCTGGCGCTCAAGCGGTCGATCCTGACCGAGAAGGTGGCGCGGCGCGGCTATCACCTGACGCGTGAGTACGACATCGACCCGCTGTCGGTGCTGTTCGTACGCGAGGTGATGGACGTTAAGGACATCGTCATCTACGACGCTGATGACCAGTTCGGCGAGGTCGTCCGGAGCTTCCTCGAGGACGGCCGGGGGACGAGAAGCCCGGCGCACCGCCAGCGGCTCTATCCGGTCACGAGCTCGGAGGGTATGCTGCTGGGCGTAATCCCCCGCCGCGACCTGTTCGACGGAGCGATCGAACTCGAGGCGGGTCACCGGATAGCGGAAACCGTGGCGGAGGCGATGACCGATCAGGTGGTGGTCGCACATCCCGACGACACGCTGCGCGACGTCGCCTACCGCATGGCGGAGAACCACGTCACACGGATGCCGGTGGTCTCGCGGGGGACCGAAGCGAAGCTGCTCGGGATAGTCACGCTCCAGGCGCTGCTCGAGGGGCGATTGCGGGACCTCCAGGAGGATCGCCAGGCCGAGCGGATCCTGCGGGTGGCGACGCTCCGCCGCTGGCGCACCAACCCGCGACCCACCGATACGCTCGTCAGCTAACGCCAGGCGCTGCGCTGAGCGAGCGCATGGTGAAGCTCGCCGAGCGCGACGGCCAGCCACGCCGCCAGCGCCACCCAGACCCAGAACCTTCCGAGCTGTTGCATCCAGGTGAGGCCGAGGGCGACACCGGCGATCTGCCCGGTCGCGCTGTACATGCCGAGCGGGAACACCATGGTCCAGCGGGCGGGGGTGAAGTGGGGCGGGCCGATCCGGCGGGCCTGCCACAGCTCGCCGATCACCAGGAAAGGGATCCAGAAGCTGGCCAGCGACCAGCCGGCGAACGCGACGGCCGCCGCCGGCATTCCGGCGGCGCCGTGCACGGTGGCTGAGGCCAAGCCGATGATCGCCGGCGCGCCCATCACGATCCACCAGTCCGGCGTGAGCATCCCGGGCTGCAGTGGGCGGCGTTCCAGCCGGATCGCCAACTCGGCCACGATCGTCACGTACAGGAGCAGGCCCAGCGACCAGATGGCCACGGCGGCGACGCGCAGCGCCTGGCCGTAGCCGGTCGCCCCCAGCTTGGCGGACAGGATCGCCAGGCCCTCGGTGGCCACGACCGCCAGCAGCCACTGGCCTCGCGCCCGGTTCGGGGTCCCCCCGGCGCGCGTGCGAAGCAGCCCGGCGGCGATCGCGACCCAAACGAACGCGCCGCAGCCAAACAGCAGCGCCTCAACGACGCGCTGGAGCAGGGTCGTCCCGGCCAGCCGTGACCCCAGAACCGCGGTGTCGGCGACGAAGCCCATGGCGTGAAAGCCGTAGCGGGGCTCACCTGCCCGGCGCAGCATGGTCAGCGGGTGCTGCGCCTTGCCGACGTCGAGCAGCGCGAGCGGCGCGAAGGCGAGGATCGCCAGCCACATGAGCACGCTCGAGATCGAGCTGAGCCCCGCCTGCCGGCAGGCGATCGAGACGATCGCCGTCGCCATCACCACGTTGAATGCTCCCGACCAGGGGCGCTCGTGCGGCCGAAGGCGTCTCACCGGACTGACATTTCAGCCATGGTTGGAGGATTCCCGCCCGGCGGCGGCGCAGCGCGCGGGGTGGTATTGGAGCCGACGCGGTCAGCCGAGCGTGCCGTAGGTGAGGGCGCCGTGCCGGTGCGTGGGCACCACCGGCCACTGCCGCCTCCACGACACGAGCTCCGAGGAGGGCAGGATCTGCTTCCACTCCGGCGCGCGGGGCGAGAAGTCGGCCAGCGTCTTCTCCTTGACCATCGAGTCGTACTGGTCGAGCGAGTCCTCCAGCGTGTTGGCGTTCGGGCACACCTCGCGCCGCTGTTGGCAGGCGTACCGGCGCACGCCCGGAATCTTGGAGAGCTCGGGCTGCCAGTTGTCGCAGGCCACACCGTTCTCCGAGGACACCCACACTCCGTCGGGCGTGTTGATCATCAGCGAGTGGTTGCCATCGGTGTGGCCGGGCGTCCAGACGATCGAGACCCCGCGCCCCAGCTCCACGTCGCCGTCGAGCACCACCAGCCGGTCCTCGGCGATTCCGTCCAGCGCCCCCTCGACGTACCAGAACCACTGCATCGGGTGCAGCGACTCGAGCGTCGCGATCTCCCGCCGCTGGACCAGCAGCTTGGCGTTGGGAAAGTGGGGCAGGATCAGCCGCGGATCCTGGACGTGGAGGTGATCGAAGCTGATGAAGTCCACATCCTCGGGTCGCACTCCCGTGCAGGCCAGCGCCTGCTCGGGCTTGGTGTACTCCCTGTAGATGAGGCGCTCGAGCGCCTTGAAGGCGGGGTTGCGCTCGCTGCGGGCGATCAGCTGGGCGTAGAACGGCGCCTCGGCCGAGCCCTCGGGCTCGGTCGGCTCCCAAGCCAACGTCCGGCGCTGCCCCTCGAAGTCCTCATAGCGGACCACGACCATCCGGTTGGTCATCGACATGTAGGGGTTGGCGGTGATCGCGGCGCCGTGGAAGGCGTACCTGGTGAGGTAGGGCGCGGTGGCGATGTCGACCGAGCGCACGCCGCTCACCTGTCCCTGCTGCTTGAAGCGCGGCTTGTAGCGCTCGGCGGCGGCGCGGATCTCCTGGAGGCGCCGCCCCCGGGGCCAGGTCTCGAAGAGCCCGTCGAACTCCTCGATCGCCCGCAGGCCGAGCTGCTCGGCCGTCTTGTCGGTCACCGCCATGCGCGTCTCCTTCTCGCTCGCAGCGAACGCTACCCGGTGAAGTGCGGCGTCGCGGCGCGCCGCCCCCGAACCGCAGCGCGCCGGGGCGCGACCGTCACCTCTGAGCTCACCGTGGCGCTGGCGCCGTCGGGGGCGCTGAGCCTCACCCGGACGTGGTACAGGCGAGCGTGGGCGAAGTGGTGGACGGCGTGCAGCTTGAAGCTGCCGGCTCTGCCCAGCACCTGGCCGTGCGTCACGTGGCCGTCGCCCCAGTGGATGGTGGCGGCGAAGCTGGACGCCGGCGCGTGCTTGTCGGTGTAGGAGAAGGTGGCGATCGTGCCGTCAAACTTCCCGTGGGTCCTCGCCCGCACGCCACGGGCGGTGAGCTTCGCGGCCCTGGCACCCGCCCCGCACAGGGGACCGCTGGGAGCGGGGGCGCTACCGGCCTCCTGGGCAGGCGGCGCCGAGTTGACCGTGACGGGGTACGGGGGAACGACGGTGGCCTCGAGCCGGTCAAGCGTCGTATTGCTCGGGGAGGCGAGGTCGAGCGGGGCCCCGACGGCGCAGCTGCTCGAGGTGACGCGCGTGTCGGCGGCCGAAGGCTGGGGCAGCGACGGGACCGAGGCGTCGACCTTCGCGAAGTTGAAGGCTGTCGTCATGTCGCCGGTCGCGTCCCGCCGCCAGGCGGAGAGGTTCGGCACCTCAACCCCGAAGCGGGTCTCGAGCAGGCGGAGCGTCGAGGTGTGGTCGAACACGTCGGAGCACACGAACCCCCCGCGGCTGAACGGAGAGACGACGAGCATCGGCACCCGGAAGCCGAGTCCGATCGGTCCCGCGACGCCGGAGGCGTCGGAGGGCAGCGGGTTCACGGTCAGGTACTCGCCGGCGGTTCCGGCAGCCGGGACCGGCGGCGGGACGTGGTCGAAGAAGCCGCCGTTCTCGTCGTAGGTGACGAGCAGCGCGGTCTTGCCCCAGATCGCGGGATTCGACACCAGCGTGTTCAGGACGTTGGCGACCACCGACTCGCCCAGCTCGGGCGGGGCGGGAGGATGCTCGCTCTCGACCAGCGGGGCCAGGATCCAGGAGACCTGGGGGAGGCTGCCGGCCGCGACGTCGGCCTGGAAGGTCCCGGGGTAGGAGGGCGTGAAGGCGTTGGCCTGCAGCGCCGGATTCGACTGGTACTGCTTGAAGTAGGGCAGCACGTTGTCGCCGAAGTTGCCGTCGGCGCTGCCGTAGACCTTCCAGCTGATCCCGCGCGCCTGGAGCTGCTCGGGCATCGTGGTCCAGGTCAGCTTGCCGAACCGCTCGACCCGGCTGGTGCTGGTCGAGAGGATCGGGCCGCCCTGCGTCCCGGCGGGGTCGAGCCAGGCCGACATGCTGTAGAGCCGGTTGGGGTCGGTCGGCCCGATCACCGAGCAGTGGTAGTGGTCGCAGATCGTGAACGCGTCGGCCAGCGCGTAGTAGAACTGAAGGTCGGAGCGGTTGTAGTAGCCCATCGTCAGCGGGCCGTTGGCGCCGTCCACCTTCAGGTGCTCGGCCACGAACCCGTCGAGCTTGCCGCCGTCCCAGTAGGCGTGCTGGGGGCCCCAGCTGTGATCGATGTCGTTCGTGCACTCGCCGTTTGAGTAGGTGTCAAAGCGAAACGGGTAGAGGTGGTCGCCGTCATAGCCGCCCGGATACCCGGGCTGGGCGAAGATCGTCAGCCCGCTGCCGTCGCTCAGCTTCAGGACGTGCGGATCGCCGAACCCCTCGACCCCGCGGTAGGTGCCGAAGTAGTGATCGAACGAGCGGTTCTCCTGGATCAGGATCACGAAGTGCTCGATGTCGTCAAGTGTGGCTCCGGGGCAGGGCCGCGCGGCGGCCAGCGCCCGCGTGATCAAGGAGTCATAGGCGAGCGCCGATACACCCAGTGCCGCGCCGCCCGCGGCGCCGGCGCGCATCAGCTCTCGGCGCGTCATTGCCGTCATGGCGCGGGAACGTATATGCCTGCCATGCGTGATGCGCCAGTACATGTGAACCGCTCGTTAGCGACCCGGAGGAATGTCAGCAGCCTGACCCGGTGCCGGCTGCCGGAGCGGCTGTCGTCGCGACCTTCTAAGCTTTGCGATCAGATGCGCGGGAGCCACGCATGGCGGTGGGTGATTTCGGCGACGGTGGGGTTCCTCACCGTGCTGCTCTTCGGCGCCACGACGGCGTCGGCGACTACCTACGGCCCGCCCCGCGCCTGGGGCGGGACCTACATCCGTTCGCTGGCGCCGGTGCCGCAGCTGCCGGTTGCGCCGGGCGGCGGCAGCTCCGGGGGGCCGGTCGGACGCGCCAGCGCCGCCAGCGTCCGCGCCGACCAGGTTCTGTCCAACGAGTTCACCTACACCCAGTGGGCCTACGTGGCCCGCGGGGCCTACGTGTACGCCACCCCCAGCGTGTTCGCGCGCCGGATCAGGCGGCTTCAGTGGTACACCGAGAGCGGCTTCCCCGAGCCCTACCTGATGCTCCGTGCCCACTGGGACAACCGCGGCCGCGAGTGGGTGAAGATCCGGATCCCCGGGCGCCCCAACGGTCGTGTCGGGTGGGTGCTGCGCAGCGCGCTGGGACGCGCCCACGTCTCCCACCAGGCCGTGGTGGTCAACCGCGAGGCGATGCGCCTGTACTTCTACGACAACGGGCAGCTCAAGTGGAGCGCGCCGGTCGGCGTCGGCGCCCCCGGCACCCCCACGCCGGCCGGCCACTTCTGGATCACCGAGCTGTTCGTGATCACCGACCCGTCCTCTGGCTACTACCCGTACGCCTTCGGGACCGCTGACTACTCGACTTTGAGCGACTGGCCCGAGGGCGGGGTCGTCGGCATTCACGGCCCGTATTACGCGCCGGCCTCGGCGATCCCCGGCCGTATCTCCCACGGCTGCATCCGCCTGCGGATCCCCGCCGACTTCTGGCTCGGGCATCACCTGCAGATCGGCGCGCCGCTGCTGGTCAAGTAGCGCGGCGGTACCAGGCCGACGCCCCGGTTTCCAGCTGGCGGAGCGTCACCGGGTTCGGCGAGCCCGCCGGGACCTGGGACTGCATCAGGTAGAAGTACGGGCCGGCGGCGAACGCGATCGCGTCGCTCGAGCTCCCTGGTTGGCGGATGGCGTAGGCGCGCGCGCCGGGGATGCCGGCGATGGCGAGCTGCGAGAACGAGCGGCCGGGTGAGCTTCCGGTGGCTCGCGCCTGGTCGAACCGGTAGCCGAGCTCAGCCCGGGCCGCGGCCGCGGTGCGAAAGCGCTCGACCGCTGCATTGATTTCCGACACGGACCGCTGCTCGCTGCCCATCCGTTCGCGCACGCCCCCGAGGAAACCGAGCTTGGTCAGCCGCTCGGCGTTGCGCCGGCCCGGTGTCCCCGGGAGCCCACCGTCCGCGGTCCACTGGGAGGGCGAAGCGATCACCGCGGGGGGAGCGAGCGGCTGCACCTGGGGGAACGGCGTGGTCGGCGGGAGGTGGCTGACCAGCGATTGCGAAGCGCTGGCCGAGCCGGCGCCCGGCGCGGTGGCGGGCCTGGCCGCGGTCGAGGACCCGCTGCCGCAGCCGCCGAGGGCGGCGGCCAGCCCCCCGACGAGAGCGCACGCACACGCTCGCCGAGCGGTCCGGCTGGACCCCGGGCGCAACGGGTTCATGTCCTGCGGTTACCCGGTGAAGCGCGGAGCGCGGCGGGTGCCGGTCTTACTTCGGACCGCTGCGCGCCTGGCGCAGGCCGCCCGGATCAGCCTGAGCGTGGTGGTGCCGCTATGCAGGCCCACCACCGCGGTGCCGGACCTTCCAACGCGCGCCACGACCCGTCCACCCTCGCGCACCTCGGTGCAGCGCAGCAGCCCGACGATCGTCAGCCGCGCGGCGCCGTCGCTGACCGCGCTGATCGTGCCGGTCTGAAGCCTGGCCGTCCGGGCCTCGAGCGTGAGCGCCGAGACATCTATCAGCCGGAGTGTCATCCGGCGGTTGGCTCTGGGCGTCGAGCCGAACGTCCAGGAGAGGCCGGTCTCGGTCCCGGGCAGCGGCTGGGTGACCAGCGAGGGGCCGAACCGGTGATCGGTGATCCGCGGAACCGGCAGCGCGGCGTCGCTGGCCTGCACGGTGGCGATCGTGCCGTAGGAGCTGTTTCTGGCCTTCAGCCCGCGGAGCCAGTAATCGCCCGTGGCGCCGATCCCCAGCGACGCGTCGTCGAGGCTCGGATACCAGCTGTAGGTGAACTTGCCGGGGTTGGTCTTCAGCCGCGGGTTGCCGAGCGCGGCGACAGCATCGCCGAAGCGGTCCTCGACGGCGAACGCCAGGTGGTCGGCGCCGGTGTGGATGAACAGGTCGTAGCGCTGGCCGAGGCTGTCGAATTCCTGCGCCTGCGAGATCGGCCCCTGCACGGGCACCAGCTCATCAGCGTAGGTGTGGTCGATCACATATGGGATCCACAGCGCGTTGTGGATGAACGGCTTGCTCTGGCCGTCCTGCGAGCATCTCGGGTCGCTGAACGCGTTGCCGTTCTCTCCGGGGTAGAACTCGATCCCGCAGACGGTGGGCCCGTCCAGCACCAGTGACCCCGCGAAGTCGTCGGGGTGCTCGAAGGCGAGCTTGTACGACGCCCACCCACCCATCGAGTAGCCGCTGATCACGGTCCTCGCCGGGTCGAGCGAGTAGGCCTCGGCGAGCGCGTGCCAGACCTGCCAGAAGTCGGTCTCGGCCTCGTTGTAGTACCAGCCGGCGGGTCCGAAGCCCTCGGTGGTGGCGCAGATCGAGTCGCGGTCCTGGCAGAGCTGCTGGATCAGGCTGGGGTCGAGCGCGCCGTACTGGTTGTAGTTGACCTCGAGGGAGTGAAGGATCCAGGTGAGACCGACGGGATGCCCCGGCGCATAGTTGCTCGGGACGTACACGGCGTAGGGCTGGATCCGCTCGAGCAGCGTCGGCTTGAAGTTCCCCTCGTTGCCGTCGCCCACGACCTGGCCCGAGCCGGGATGGAGGTTCGAGGCGTACCAGCGGACGCTGTACCCGGTGGGTTGCGGCTCCGCCGTGGCGTCCCTGGCCGCGAGCGCTGACCAGTCGACGAGCAGCGAGAACTTCGACACGTCGCCGCCTTCGAGGGTTTCCGCCTGGTCGTTCTCCATCCAGAAGTTCCCGGTGACCGAGCGGCTCAGGCCGTCGGCGCCGAGGGACTGGCCGACGGGCGTCGGGCCGAGGAGCGCCTGGGTGGCGGCGACGAGCGCCGCGGTCTGGGGGCTCGTGTACTCGGTCGGCTCCTGCGCGACCGTGCGGAAGGTGATGTTGTAGACCCGCTCGGCACTCGGGTTGGGTGGGCCGCTCGGACTGTCGATGTAGGGCGGGGCGAAGTTCTGGCCGCTGGCATCGGCCAGCCCAGCGGCCAGCCGCACGCGCCAGGTGCCGCTGACCGCCAGCGCCGAGCGCGGGATCTTGACGATGAACGACTTGGCATTGCTGTCGACGGTGAGGCTGCCGCCGATCGACCGAACGTCGGTCCGCACGCCCGTCAGCGGGTTGATGAGCCAGGCACCGCGGCTGGAGACGACCAGCGCCTGGTCGATCCCCGGCGAGGAGACGCCGGCCTGAGCCGGCCAGGCCGAGGCGCCGGTGGACGGGTTGTTGTCGGTGTCAAACGTCCACTCCGCGATCGGGACGCTGGGGTCGGCGAGGGTCACCCAGTCGACCCGCCAATAGGTGTAGCTGCCATCGAGCCCGATCCCGGCCCGGAAGATGTCGGCGCCGTTGTTGTCTGCGGGTCCGGGCGGATACACGTAGTCGCCGTGGCGTGGCGCGAGCCCCGAGCTCTGGTCGTAGCTCGACGTGGGGCCGCCGGGCAGGACCGTGGCGCCGTAGTCGTCGTAGACGAAGTCGCTCCACAACGACGCGCCCCCGGCGAGCCGCCCCGTGCCCGAGGTCTGGGGGAACGTGTTGGGAAACGGCCACGCGGTGCTGCTCGGCTCGGGCAGCGGGGCGGGCTGCCAGGCCCCCGCGGGCGGTACGTCGGCGGGCATGCCCTTTGGGACCGAGGCGGCGGCGCTCGTGGCGGCGAGCGCGAAGAACACCGCTCCAGCGATCAGCCACCCGCCAAGCAGACGACGCCTCATCGCGGCGCAACATACACACGGGCGGGTGCGCGCGCGCCGGTCCGGCCGGGGACTCCCCGACTACGCCTGGGTGTCGGCGTCTAGCAGGCGTTGCACCGCCGCGCGAACTCACGAAGGTCGTCGAG